>JBBRDZ010000016.1:0-24526 GCA_038203435.1 Burkholderiales bacterium | reverse complement strand
AGAGGTTGCGCCCGATCGCCTCGGACTGGCCGCGTTCTTCCGCGCCCACACCAGGGTAAGCCCCCGGCGTATCGATGAAGGTGATGATGGGTATGCCGAACTTTTCCGCCATGCGCATCAGGCGCATCGCCTTGCGGTAGCCCTCGGGACGAGGCATCCCGAAATTGCGAATGATCTTCTCCTTGGTGTCGCGGCCTTTTTGATGCCCGATCACCATCACGCTCTGCCCGTTGAAACGCGCCAGTCCAGCCACGATCGCCTTGTCGTCCGCAAACGAGCGGTCGCCGTGCAACTCCTCGAAATCAGTGAACAGCGCCTGGATATAGTCCAGCGTATAAGGGCGCTGCGGATGACGCGACACCTGCGAGATCTGCCAGGACGAAAGCTTGCTGTACACATCTTTGGTCAGCGCTTCGCTCTTCTTCGACAAACGCGAGATCTCGTCCGCTATATCCAGCGCCGAGTCGTCCTGCATATAGCGCAGCTGTTCGATCTTCTCTTCCAGTTCGGCGATGGGACTTTCAAAATCCAAAAATGATATCTTCATGATGCTTCCCCGCTGATATGACTGCCACTGTAACCACTTTGTATCGTTCCGGACGGGTGGGCAGGGTGCGCCCGGTCGCCGGCTTTCAAATGCGGCGCAATGATACTACAAACCGAAGAATCGTTTGATGGTCGACAGCACTTCACCGTGTCGGTTTTTCATTTCCTGGTGCAGGGTACCCTCGTCCAGATTTTGCAGCGCGCTGTCCAGTTGCGCGCGCCGTTCAACCAGGACATGCGAAATATCTTCGGCGATAGCCGGGCGCGACTTCAGCACTTCTTCAAAAGCATCCTTGTCGAGACGGTAGCAAGCCAGATCCGTTTTGGCGATCACCGATGCCACACGGGGCGAGCCGGTCATCAGGCTCATCTCGCCAAAAAAATCGCCTTTGGACAAAATATTGAGACTGCGCATTTCGCTGTCCACGCCGCCGACATACACTTCGACGACACCGTTGATGATGATGAACAGCCAATGTTGCCCGGTGGCACCCTGTTTGGCGATCACTGTGCCCTTGGCAAACTGCATGTACCTGAGATGCTCAGCCAGGGTCTTGAGTTCTGCTTCGGCAAGCTGTGAAAACAGTTCCACCTTGCGCAAGGACTTGATGCGTTGCGCCACTTCGCGCTGGCGTACCGCCTCCTCGTGCTTCTCGTTCTCCTTGGTCAGATGGATGTCTCTTTCTTCGACAGCCAGCGTGATCCCCTCGCGTTGCAGTGCCGTCATCACGTGCCAGCGCATCGCGGCATCGGTCGGGTCATCCGGAGCCAGGTCGGTCAGCCAGTAGCGCAATGCGTAACGCGCATAACCGGTGGCGTCCAGCTCCATCAGCACGCAATTGGGCAGCGGGTTTTTCGCGACATTGGCGATCTCGGTTTGCTGGATGGCCTCCTCGACCAGACCGATCACTCTGGGCGGCGCGATCTCCATGCTGACGTTAAACCACACCCAGCGGCGCAACTGCACCGGCTCATTGGTGCGCCGCCCCAGCACCATGAACTTGTTCTTCATCAACTGACTGTTCGGGAACACCACGGTCTCCCAGTTGCGCGTCTCGACCAGTGTGGAACGCCAGCGTATGTCGACGACCCGCCCGGCGATATCGTCCACCTTGATCCAGTCGCCGATCTGGATGGAGTTGTCCAGTTGCAGCGCCAGGCCGCCGAGGATGTTGCCCAGGGTATCCTGCATGGCGAATGCCACTACCGCGGTGATCATCGCCGATGTCGCCACGATGCTGCCCAGATCCAGTCCGGCAAAACGCAGCCGTACCAAACCCCAGGCGATGTAGGCGATGATCACGAAGATGTCTTCGGTGATGCGCGGCGGGGTCATGTGGGCGAACGGCAGGATGATGCGGAACACCAGCAATCCCCACAGCCGGATCAGCGCGATGCCGCCGCCGATCACAAAGACTTCGCGCAACACGTTGGCCGCCATCTCGAATTGCAAGGCATGGATCAGGCTGCTCATGAGCTGTCCAAGCAGGCAGGCAAAGAAAAATCCCAGCGTATTGGTGATGCTGCGACGTTCCTGCTTGTGCAGATGCAGCAAGGTCAATGCCAGCGCCAGTGTCATCACCAGCACCAGCAGCGATTCCTCGCGCCAGAAATAATGTATGGTGGAATCCCAGAATGACACGATCACTCCCTAGCGTTTTTGATGCGGCATTCTACACCAACGAATATCCCGCCAACTGCCCGCTACCGCGCCAGAAAGCCCATGCATCGCGGCGTGTCAGGCTCACCCGGCACAGACTGTCCATGCCGGCAATATCCAGTCGCAATTGTCCGATCTCTCCTGAACGCAACGCCTGCCATAGCGGCATGGCATAACTAATTTCAAAATCCTGCAACGCGCTGCGCCACGCGGCCAGGTCACCGTGCCGCAACGGCGCACGCAAACCGCTCCACACCAGCAACTGCCTGCCCGCACATTCCTGATCGCGCCAGCGTTCGCGCCAGGCCGAAAAAGGAACTGCCGCAGCCGCAGCCAGCATTTGCGCAAGCACCTCGTCGGAACTTGTGCATTGAAAATTCTGTTGCGCTGCGACCGGCGCTACACCCGCACCCCAGAACCACAGGCTGTTGATCGCCGGCTCGCCGCGCGCTTCACGGGCGTCATTGAGCGGGTGCGCGTACAGCAGCATCTGTATCTCGTTGAACAAGCGATGCCAGCGGGGCGCATCCGCACCGCTCGGCAAGGCTTTGCGCACATCCGCACCGATCACCGCGGACAGCGGCGTGGTTTGCATGTCCGGCAACGTGTCGATCCGCACATACCAGCGTTGCGGATGCGGCGCAAAGAACTGCATACCCTGCCCGGCAAAATGCCCGTTCAAGCTCGCGCACAGCGTGGCCGCTTCCACCTCGCGTACCGGCACTTCGCCCAACAGCAACCGGGTGCGCTGCAAATCCAGGTTCACCGGGTCGGCACGCAGCCAGCACCCCGCCGCGAGACCGTCGCATGCCGCAGACAGCGCAGCGATCGGCGCATCGTTGCGCACCGGGACGGCGAACAACTCGCACAGCAGATTTTCCAGCGGCACCGCTTCGAGGATCTCGCTGCGCCCTTTGCCCAGCAGTTTTTCCAGCGCGGGCAGGCGCAGCTCCGCGCAGACCTCGGCGGCATAATCTTTCGGCAGGAACAGATCGGGGATGACCAGATGAACGCTTTTCATGGCAAAGAGTTTAACATCGCGCAGGCGCGGCGTTACGCCGGACTGTCATCATTGTTGCGGATGTGGCAAACTAGCGCCCGCCCCCGAAACCGCCATCTACTGACCTTGCAACCTTACGAATTATTCATCGGCCTGCGCTACACCCGTGCCAAGCGGCGCAACCATTTCATCTCCTTCATCACGCTGATCTCCATGCTGGGCATGGCACTGGGTGTGATGGCGCTGATCGTGGTGCTGTCGGTGATGAACGGCTTCCAGAAAGAGATCCGCGCGCGCATGCTGGGTGCCACGCCGCATCTGGAAGTGGTCGCGGATGGCGGCAGGATAGCTGCGTGGCAAGCGGTGCTGGATCGTGTCGAACACAATCCGCAGATCGCCGCCGCCGCGCCCTACGTCTCCGGGCAGGGCATGTTGTCGTTCGGACAAAGCGTGCAGGGGGTGATGGTGCGCGGCATCGACCCGGCCAAAGAGACCGCCATCACCGAGCTGTCCAACAAGATCAAGGTCGGTGCGCTGGCAGATCTGCGCAGCGGCGAATTCGGCATCGTGCTCGGCGTCGATCTGGCGCGCGCGCTGGGAGTGCGGCTCGGCGAAAAGATCATGTTGATCACGCCGCAGGGGCAGATCACCCCCGCCGGGATGATGCCCCGCCTCAAGCAATTCCGCGTGGTCGGCATCTTCGAGATCGGCATGGCGCCCTACGATAACAACCTGGCACTGATCAATATCGTCGATGCGCAGAAGCTCTACCAGATGGGCAGCACGGTGACCGGCATCAGCGCAAAATTGCATGACATCGATGCCGCCGCCAGCGTGGCGCGCGACCTGCAACACCAGTTGCCGCGCGATCTGTACGCGAACGACTGGACGCACCAGAACAGCAACTACTTCCGCGCGGTGCAGATGGAAAAGAAGATGATGTTCATCATCCTGTCGCTGATCGTCGCGGTCGCCGCGTTCAACATCGTCTCGACACTGGTGATGGCGGTCACCGACAAGCAGGCCGACATCGCGATCCTGCGCACGCTGGGCGCCTCGCCGCGCAGCATCATGAAGATCTTCATCGTGCAGGGCGTGGTGATCGGCGTGGTCGGCACGCTGCTCGGCAGTGTCAGCGGCATCGCGTTGGCGCTCAATCTCGATGTGGTCGTGCCGTTCATCGAACACCTGTTCGGCGTGCAGTTCCTCGCCAAGGACGTGTATTACATCAGCGAACTGCCTTCCGACCTGCGCTATCACGAGGTGGTGGTGGTGACCGGCATCTCTTTCCTGATCAGTCTGCTGGCTACCCTGTACCCGAGTTATCGGGCATCACAAACGCAACCGGCGGAGGCGTTGCGCTATGAATAAATCTACTGATGAAACGACTAGCCATCTGACTAAGTTGGCAAACTACGCCAACCAAGTCATTGGTTATGCGCGATTCAATAGCGGCGTTGCACTAAAAGTACGCAATTCACTACCCGCTAAAGCGGGTGTGGAATTGTCAGCGCGGTACTCGCTACTCACCTACCTGTCTGGTATGTCTCGTGCGCTGCGTTCCGTGCGCCTTGCTCTTGAAGCGGCGGCTGCGACACGTTACTGGCGAAGCCAGCCGATTGCGGGAGCAGCCGCCAGTTGCCCTTCCCGCACCGGATGCTTCGCAACACCGTGTCAAGGCAACCCCGCTACGATTTATAAGGGCATCTTATGAGCGTCATTTCCTGCCGCGATCTGACCAAGACTTTCATCCTGGGCAAGGTTGAAGTGCCGGTGCTCAGAGGTGTCAACCTTGAAGTAAAACGCGGCGAGCGCATCGCCATCGTCGGCGCATCGGGTTCCGGCAAGAGCACGCTGTTGCACCTGCTCGGTGGGCTGGACCATGCCAGCGGTGGCAGCGTGCAGATACTCGGACAGGATATGCAGGAACTGGATGAGGCGAAACGCGGCGAGATACGCAACCGCTCGCTCGGTTTCGTGTACCAGTTCCATCATCTGCTGCCGGAATTCACCGCGTTGGAAAACGTCGCGATGCCGCTGCTGATACGCGGCATGAAACGCGCCGAGGCCGCACCGTTAGCCGCCGCGATGCTGGCGCAGGTGGGACTGGCACAACGCCTGGCGCACCACCCCTCCGAACTGTCCGGAGGCGAACGCCAGCGTACCGCGGTGGCGCGCGCGCTGGTGACGGAACCGGCTTGTGTGCTGGCCGACGAACCGACCGGCAATCTCGACCGCGGCAGCGCGGCAGCGCTGTTCGACCTGATGCAGCAACTCAACGAGCAACTCAACACCAGCTTCATCGTGGTCACCCATGACATCGCGTTGGCGGGGCGCATGCAACGCAGCCTGCGTCTGGTGGATGGGGTGTTGCAAGCCGCTTAAGAAACGCAGCAAGTAAATAATTACCCGGGTATCTGCTTTGTAATTTCATAAATTCCGTTCCGTGCTGCGGCTTCAAGCGGTCGAGAATTACTCAAATATTCATCCATGAATGGCAGCATAGAAATAAATCAGTAGCATTACCCATCTTGCTTTCCGTTGCGCGTAGCCAGCAGGCTGGCAACAACCGACGCCGCGATATGAATGTACCTGCATTTTTTATCCGGATCTCAAACCTGAACTATCATCTTATAAGGTCGCGCATTGAACATACCCAGTGACATAGCTGCTATTGCTTGCGTCCCAGCCACCATAGCCACGCATAACCAAGTATTCCCGCCGACAGAGAAGCCGCCAGTACGCCGGTCTTTGCCGTCAGCAGATATTCTTCCCGGCCGGCGAAAGCGAGTTCGGCTATAAAGATGGACATGGTGAAGCCGATGCCACCGAGTACCGATACTGCTGCGATCTGCGAGAACCGTGTGCCACCCGGAAGGTGTCCAATACCGAGACGCAAGGCCAACCAGCTCGCGCCAGTAATGCCGATAAATTTACCCAGCACCAGCCCGAACATCACTCCTAACATTACGGGATGCATCATCGTTTCGCCAAGAGCATCAAATCGCAATGGGATACCTGCGTTGAACAGCGCAAAGATCGGGATGACGATGAACGCGACAGGTAGATGCCACCCATGCTCCAGACGTTGCATGGGTGTTTGAATGCCATGCAAACCGTTACCTAGCGCTTGCACGACCGAATACAGCTTTTCGTTGGCCATGATGTTGGTATCGACCTGGACGCTGGCATCATAACGCCCCAATAATTCCTTCATCCGAACGCTAAAAACACGCGGGTCATATTTGGAACGGGTCGGCACAGTGAATGCTCCCAATACACCGGCGAGGGTGGAATGCACGCCGGATTGCAGCAAGGCATACCAAAGCAAAGCGGCCAGGAAAAAATAGGGGATCACGTTGCGGACACCGATAAGGTTCAAGGTCACCAAACCTAACAGCCATAGTGCTGCTATCGCAAGCCAACCGAACGCGAGTTGCTGTGTGTAGAACACTGCGATAACCAGCACCGCGCCCAGATCGTCGACGATGGCCAATGCAACAAGGAACATGATGAGCGACTTCGGCACGCGACTTGCCAACAAGGCCAGCGCACCTACCGCGAAGGCAATGTCGGTCGCCATCGGGATGCCCCAACCGCGCACGGCATCACCATTGTGATTGACGGCCAAGTAGATCAGCGCTGGCACCACCATGCCGCCGATCGCCGCGATAAGCGGCAGGGCTGCCTGGCGTAAATCCGCCAACTCGCCGACCAACATCTCACGCTTCAACTCCATGCCGACCACGAAAAAGAATAAGGTCATCAGACCGTCGTTGACCCAGTGATGCAAACTCAACTCGATGCGCCATTCGCCAATCTGCAGCAGGGTTGGCGTGTGAATGAAATGGAAATATCCTTCTTCTAAAGCAGTGTTGGCCAGGATCATCGCGATGATTGCTGTCGTCATGAGCAAGATTCCGCTGGTGGTTTCACGATGGATGAATTGCTCGAACGGCGTACGTACTCTGGTGAAGGCGTGTTCCCAAGGGGCGTAGATCACCCCCAACTCAGAAGATTGTTCGGCTGGCTCATTATTCATTTAATCCAATCCTCATTTTTGAATGTCTTTGATTAGCGCACCAGCTTAAGACGCAGTTGTATAGCACTTTTTAGGCTCTCGAAATGCACAAGCGAGGAGTCATATTCCCGCTTGAGCGCATGACGTGATTAAGCGCATATTGAAATGCCCTGAACTAAAAAAATGATCATGAACGCCGATGATACTTGTCACCCGCTAGCCCCGTGGAACAATGGCGAGAGAGTGGCAATCCGGCTTTGTTTGATCCGAATATCGATAGCATACTCCGAGCCTGTAATCTGACCAAACTGAAAGTCAGGGATGTTTCACACGACGAACAAGACGCATCAGGAAGCGGTCTTGATCCCGCCAAATACGAAGCGCATTCGACGCGACGCACCATATTGCGGCCAATCCACATGCGCACAAAGAAGCCGGGGGCAATACAGCTGCCACCGGGTCAACTGCGAGCGGAAAGTGTCGTGCGCAATATGGGGATTGAAGTTGATGATGCGCTGCTGATTTCCGGGCAGACGGATGTCCGATTTTCAACTCGGCGCCGTGACTGAAACGACGGCTGTGGCTTGTAAGTGTGCGAAGAACTCAAATCGAGTCAGACAATCAAGTGGCCCGGCGACGCCTTCTCGCCCGCCATTTCAATATTACCGCCACACGCCACGCCACGCGCACCGATACATATCCAAAAATCGCCAGGCCGATTGCAAGCACCGGCAATCCGATCAGCAAAGGCTTGCCCATCATCACCATCCAGCCCCACATCTCGTATAACAGATTGTGCCAATGCAATTCCGGAATTGATGGCCGTATCACTGCTACGCCACTGTGAACGCCGCTCAGCAAAGCGCCGATCTCGAATGCCAGCACATACAACGGCACGATGGTGAACGGGTTGGTGTACAAAGTAGTGATCAGCGCCACCGGCAGGTTGACGCGCAGCAGCACCGCCAGCAGTGCGGCGGAGATCATCTGCAGCGGCCCGGGGATCAGTCCGCAAAACAAGCCGATCGCCGCACCGCCCGCCACAGAGCGGCGATGCAGATGCCACAGCTTGGGATGCTGCAAGCGGTTGCCGAAGGGTTTCAGCCAGCGCTGGTTCCTGACCGTTTCGTGGGGGGGTATGAATTTTCGGAACAGGTTGCGCATAGCTTTATTCTATCCGTGTGCGCTAATCTATGCCCATGGTTCTGTTCATCCTCTCCTTCACCGCCGGAGTTTGGCTGCTGCAGCAGCAGGCCACGCTGCCCGGATTTTCCTGGGCATGGTTGCTGCCCGTGCTGTTGCTCGCGCTGCCGATCCCGGCCCGCTCGTCACGCCTGTATATCGCCCGCGCCATGATGCTGGTCGCTTTTGCCATGGGTCTGGGTTTCTATCACGCCGCATGGCAGGCCCGGCAGAGGCTGGCCGTGCAACTGCCGGATCAATGGCAGGGCCGCGACATAGCGGTGATCGGCGTGGTCGCCGGCATGCCGCGCAAACATGAGCACGGACTGCGTTTCGTTTTCGATGTCGAACAGACGCTTACAGCGCAAGCCAGTGTGCCGGCACACATCTACCTGGGCAGCTATGACGGTAGCCGCGCCGCTGCGCCGGAGCTGCATGCCGGCGAACGCTGGCAACTCACGGTGCGCCTCAAGCAGCCGCACGGCAGCAGCAACCCGTACGGTTTCGATTTCGAAGCGTGGGCGCTGGAGAACGATCTGCGCGCGGCAGGCTATATCAACAACAAGGCGGATAACCGGCGCCTGGCGGCTTTGGCCGACGGCTTCAACTATCGCATCGAACGCTGGCGTGAGACGGTGCGTGACAAATTCGATGCGACGCTGGGCAACGCTCCCTATGCGGGCGTGTTGAGCGCTCTCGCCATCGGTGACCAGAGCAGCATCCCGCAGTCGCAATGGCAGGTGTTCACGCGCACCGGCGTGAATCATCTGATGAGCATCTCCGGCCTGCACATCACCATGCTCTCCGGACTGGCCTTCGCCGTCGCTTACTGGCTGTGGCGGCGCAGCACGCGCCTCACCCTGTTGCTGCCGGCGCGCAAGGCTGCCGCGCTGGCCGCGCTGTTGGTGGCGCTGGCCTACGCGCTGCTGTCCGGATTCGGCGTGCCGGCGCAGCGCACCGTGTACATGGTCGGCGCAGTCGCGGCCGCATTGTGGTTGAACCGCAACTTTTCGCTTGGCCAGATACTCGCGATCGCGCTGCTCGGTGTGCTGATACCCGATCCCTGGGCCGTGCTCTCGCCCGGCTTCTGGCTGTCGTTCGGCGCGGTGGCGCTGATCTTCCATGTCACGGCATATCGCCTGAAACCATCGCACTGGCTGGTGGAGTATGGCAAGGTGCAATGGGCGATGACCATCGGGCTGATTCCGATGCTGCTCGGGCTGTTCCAGCAGGTCTCACTGGTCGCACCGATCGCCAATGCGTTCGCGATCCCGCTGGTGAGTCTGGTCGTGGTGCCGTTCGCGCTGCTCGGCGCGGTGCTGCCGCTGGATGCGCCGCTGTGGCTGGCGCACACCGTGATGAGTTGGACGATGGCGTTGCTGGAATGGCTGAACGGTTTGCCGCAAGCGGTCTGGACGCAGCACGCGCCTCCGGCCTGGAGCATCGTCGCCGGCATGCTGGGTGTGCTGTGGATATTGCTGCCGCGCGGCTTCCCGGCGCGCTGGCTGGGACTGGTGATGTTGTTGCCGATGTTCTTCAATGCGCCGCAGCCGCCCGCGCCGGACACGCTGCGCCTGGCCATCTTCGACGTCGGGCAAGGCCTGGCCGTGGCGGTACAGACCCGCCAGCACGCGCTGCTCTACGATGCCGGGCCGGATTTCGGCGATGGCACGGACAGCGGCAAACGCATCCTGGTCCCATCGTTGCGTGCGATGGGCATCAGCAAACTGGACGCACTGATACTCACGCACGATGACACCGATCACACCGGCGGAGCCGCTTCCGTCATGCAGGCCATGCCGACAGGCTGGCTGTCTTCCTCGTTGCCGGAGGGTCACGCGCTGCTGCAGCAGAGCACAGAACACAGGCGCTGCACGGACGGGCAGACCTGGCAGTGGGACGGCGTACAGTTCGAGATATTGCACCCCGATGCCGGCAGCTACGCGATCGCGAACATCAGCGACAACAACCGCGGCTGCGTGCTGCGCATCAGCATCGGCGAACAGCACATTCTGTTGACGGCAGATATCGAGAAAGCATCCGAGGCGCAACTGATCGAATCACACCCCGACAAACTCGCGGCGCGCCTGCTGGTGGTGCCGCATCACGGCAGCAAGACCTCATCAACGGCAGCGTTCATCGCCGCGGTGCGGCCCGAATATGCGGTGTTCACGGTCGGCTATCTGAACCGCTTCGGCCATCCGCGCCAGGAAATCCTGCGGCGCTACGCGGACAGCGGCGCGGCATTGTTGCGTTCGGATCGCGACGGTGCGATCCTGGTCGAGATGGATGGCCAGGGCATGGCGCTGGAACGCTATCGTGACACCCATCGCCATTACTGGACACATTTTCCGCCGGTAACGGCTGCAGATTGAACCGGAAAATATCTTTGCTGATTTTGTTGTTGACCGGCACCGGCAGAACTGAAAAACTGCATGCTGCATTTGCGACGACCCGACCCGCACCATAATGATTCTGCCCATGCTGCCTGTACTCTACTCATTCCGTCGTTGCCCCTATGCGATGCGTGCGCGCTTCGCGCTTCATGCCAGCGAAGTCGCGGTCGAGTTGCGCGAGGTTGCATTGCGCGACAAACCGGCCGGCATGCTGACAGCATCGCCGAAAGGCAGTGTGCCGGTGCTGGTGCTGCCGGACGGGACGGTGATCGATGAAAGCTGGGACATCATGCTTTGGGCACTGCGCCGGCACGATCCGGAAGGCTGGCTGGGGGAACATGACCGCCATGTCGGCGAGGCAACCACGCTGGTCATCGCAAACGACACCACCTTCAAGGAAATCCTGGACCGCTACAAATACCCAGACCGCTATCCGGCACACCCGCAAAGCCATTATCGTACGCAAGCCGAAACCTTTTTGACGAAGCTGGAACAACGCCTGCTCGTGACCGATTTCCTGCTCGGCGATCGTTTGTCGATCGCGGATGCCGCCATCTTCCCGTTCATCCGCCAGTTTGCGGAGGTCGACCGGGACTGGTTCGACCATGCGGGCTATGCCGCACTGCGGCACTGGCTGGAAGCGCTGCTTGATTCGCCGCGTTTTGCCGCAGTGATGACGAAGCACGCCGTCTGGCATATTGGCGACCCAGCCGTTATCATGGCGGGCCGCCAACCTGCCCCGTGATACCAGTATGCCGAGCATGTCCAACCTGATCATTTCCACCATCGTGTTCTTCATCGCCGCCTGGTTTGCCAACCGTTACCTGGATGAGCAGGGAATACCCAGAGGCATGACGCGCGGCGTGCTGGTGTTTGTCATCGCCTCAATAGTGTCTTGGGGCAGCGGCGCAACGCTGGATTGGTTGCAGGTCAAGATAGCGGGTCCGCAAGCAGCAACGCAAAATCCCGGCGATCTGTCCCGGATAATGAAGGCTGCCGGCCTCGATCAACCGTGATCCGATACCTGCGCCACAAGCGATTTGACCAACAACATCCAAGGATGAAAGCGAATATGAAACGAAGCATGGCTAGCATGATGTACCGTTTGACCGGACTGGCCGGCTTAGTCTGCGCTGCGCCGGCTTACGCCAGCGGCGACGTGCTGATGGCGGAAGATACCAAACCGACGGTATCCGTCGGCGTGTATGCCCAGCACGCCGGTGACAAGATCGTCTACCACTACCGGGTCAGCAACAACAGCAGCCAGAATATCAATGCCGTTACAATCGGCCGCGACGGACAGAACGACTCGAATCCGAATAACGACGTCAACGAACTTTCCGAACTCCCGTCGGGATGGAATGCAAAACTGGGCATCCCCTCGACCAGTGCAAACACGCCGACAGGCTGGCGTGTCAGTGTGATCGCCCCGGAACAGTCCGCCGCACATGCCCTGGTCTGGGAACCCCTGAACGAACGTTCGCCCAAGCTGCCTGCCGGCCAGACCACGGGCAAGTTGAGTATCGCGCTGGACCGGGCCGACAATCACTATCTGAGCGGCCACGCAATGATCACGTTTAGCGACGGCGACCCCATCAATCTCACCGTTCCGCTTGATCGACTCGACACCGCCCCGCCCGCTTTCACGGTGATATTGAAACCCGACCAGGTGGCCGCCCAGAACAACAAGCTGGTCGGCATCAATGCGTCGTTCATCATCAAGGGCGATTACGACCGATTCCCCTCCATCAAGCTCGAGTCCATCACCGCCAACGAGTTTGTCGATGTTGGCGATATCCGCGACGCGAACTTCGGCCTGGATGACCGTTATTTCAAGGTGCTCGCCGAAGACAAGAGCCGGACCGGCCGGGTCTATACAGTGACCTATTCGGCGACCGATGCCTCGGGCAATCAGAGCTTAGCTTCCGCCACGGTAAGCGTGTCGGCATCCACGGTTCCACCAGTAGTCACGGACCAGAACACGCTGCCGAAACCCTGAGCGCATCACCGGAAGGCATCCGGCTGCCCGGACCAGCCGGCCCGTTCCGGTTACATCCGGTAACAATCTGACTTTCATTTATTTTGCCGGTCATGTATCGTTCCTGCCGTTCCACAACAACTACTGTTGTGATGTCAGGGCGGGATCCCGGGCCGGTTTCCGGCTGACCGGTTCTCATCCGGCAGCGCCGCCTATATAATGCTCCCCGCGCTAGAGCAGCGCGGAAATCTCAGCACAATAACCTCCATTTCAAGGAATGCCACAGTGAAGAAATCGCTATACCTGTTGATGACATCGATGCTGACAGCCACGCTCTCCGGATGTTTCGGAACCGGAAACACGGCGGATCCACCGGCAAATTTCGCAGCCGCAGCGGGTGACGGCAGAGTCACGCTGACGTGGACTCCCAACACCGGGGTCGAATACTGGATCTTCAGCTCGACCTCCGCCGCCCTCACCGCTTACAACTGGACCGGCCTGCCGAATGCACACGGCTATCCGTCGGTCACTACGCCTTTTTATATTTGTGGTTTGATTGATGGCACGAGCTATTATTTTGCTGCCAACGGGCGGGTCAATAATGGGCCAGGCGGCACCAGCAGTCCGACCGTCAGTGCAGTCCCGCACAATGCCGTCACAACCGGATGGACACTCAATCCCATCTCCCTGGTCAGCAATATCAATGGCGTTGGCTACACCGGCCTGACCACCTGTTCGAACAGTTCCACCAACAGTGCCGCCGGCAGTTTCGCCGCGGTAGGTGCGGGCGGCGCGATCTTCACCAGCAGCGATGGCATAAGCTGGACCAGCCAGACTGCACCGAGCGGATTCAGCAGCAACCTCAACGCGGTGACCGGCTATGCCGCGTACCAGAACAATTCGACCACACCGGGTTTGCGCTGGATCGCGGTCGGCGATGGCGGCAGCTCGATCTATAGTCTCGACGGTATCAATTGGGTAACGGGTGGATCAACTACTCAGACATTGCGTGCCATCACGCAAACTGCGGGCACGTACTTTGCCGTGGGCGATGCCGGAACGATCGTTTCGACCAGCGACGGGATCACCTGGACCACCCATACCAATACTTCTTACATCGCCAACAACCTGAACGGGGTGACCCGCGGCAGCATCTATGTCGCGGTCGGGGATAACGGAACGATATTGACCAGCAGTGACGGCGGCAGCAACTGGGTTGTCCCGACCACCGTACCTGCCGGCATCGCCGCGATCAGTCTGCGCAAAGTCACAGCTTACGTCGGCGTCTACGGCAGCATCTATGTGGCGGTGGGAAATGCGGGCACTGTCGTCACCAGCATAGATGGAGGCGCTACATGGGTACTGCAAACAGCACCGACCAGTTCGGATCTGGTGGGTATCTCGGTTGAAACGCGGGGTGTAGATACGACCACTGCAGTTGCAGACGCTTCCCTGGGATTCATTTCGACCGCACAGTTTGTGGCCGTGGATAGCGTCGGCAACACTTATACCAGCGTGAATGGCTACGATTGGATTGCTGGGGGCTCGACCGGCGCAGCCATGAATGCGCTGGTCAGCAGCGGCTTCGGTTATGTCGCTGCGGGTAATGCCGGCGCGACGGCTCACGCTTTCTGAGCGTGACGCAAGTTTGAAATGATCCCGCTGAGTCTCCATCGAATCAATGCGGAAATACTGATGCACTGATGATGAAAAAGCGACCTGCATGCTGAGCCTGTTCATTTCCGCCCTGGTGTTTTTCGTTGCCGCCTGGTTCCTCAACCAATACCTGGATGGACAGGGCATCCCCAACGGCATCACGCGTGTGGCGCTGGTGCTGTTGCTGGCCTCTTTGACCTCCTGGGGAGTGTGGTGGGCTGTCGAATTTACACAGCTAAGCGAACCACATCCGCAGGATGCGGCACAAACCGGAAGCAGCGTCACTCAGATACTGAAGGCCGCCAATCAGGGGGCACCGTGAATCGTCCCGACCAGCGTACAATCACCCCCATTACAATTCAGGAAGTCCTCCATCCATGCAAAATCTTTTCCCCGGCTCGGTTCGGTATTCCAAATGCACACGCGGCCTCTCGGCCAGGCTCGAGACCGGCTTCACCCTGATCGAGATCATGGTGGTGGTGGTCATCATGGGCATCCTCGCCGCACTGATCGTACCCAAGTTGATGGGGCGCACCGATGATGCCCGTATCATCGCCGCCAAACAGGACATCGCCACGGTGATGCAGGCGCTCAAACTTTACAAGCTCGACAATCAACGCTATCCCACCACCGAACAGGGCCTGCAGGCATTGGTCGCCAAACCGACCTCGGGCCCGGCCGCCGATGGCTGGAAATCCGGCGGTTATGTAGACAAGCTGCCCAAGGATCCATGGGGTTTCCCCTATCAATATCTGTCTCCCGGTATCAAAGGAGAGATCGACGTGTTTTCGCTGGGTGCGGATGGCCAGCCCGGCGGCACCGGTAACGATGCCGATATCGGCTCGTGGGATTTGTAATCACGTCAGCCCGGTCCATACCGGATAGCTGCATGCCTGTTGCGCCATTCCGGACTGCGCGCGGCCACTCGTCCAGCTTCGAGACCGGCTTCACGCTGCTGGAATTGCTGGTGGTGATGGTGATCGTCGGCATCACGCTCGGCGCGGTGTCGTTCAATGCGATGCCCAGCGATCGCCAGGTATTGCTGAAAGATGCCCAGCGTATCGCGCTATTGCTGCAGACGGCGCGCGACGAGGCGATCGTGCGCAACCATCCGGTCGCATTCGAGGCGGAAGCGGATCGCTACCGTTTCCTGCTGTTCGAGGACAATCGCTGGCACCCGCTGGAAAATGACGAGCTGCTGCGCGAGCGCGTATTCAAGCATGCACCAGTCACCTTCCTGATCGATCCGCCCAGCGTGGAACACAACCCGCCGCTGCACATCATCTTCGGCCGTGAGCCGGTCGGTGTCCCGTTCGACCTGACGCTTGCCGTCGGCGCCGACCAGGCCGTAATCCACGCCGACGGCATCGGCCATTTTTCAGTGGAATAACATGTTTGCACATCGCCTCACATCGCTGTACCGGCCTCGTCGCGGCAACGCGGGTTTCACCCTGCTCGAAGTGCTGGTCGCGCTGGTCATCGTCGGCACGGCACTGGGCGCCAGTCTGCGTGCGATCGGCAGCCTGACCCGGAACAGCGCCGACCTGCGTGCGTCAATGATGGCGACCTGGTCGGCCGAGAACCGGTTGTCGCAGATCCGCCTGGCCCATGAATGGCCGGCCCTGGGCCAGCGCAGATTCGATTGCGACCAGGGCGAATTACACCTGGCGTGCGAAGAGAACGTGTATTCCACACCCAACCCGTATTTTCGGCGTGTCGAAGTGAGCGTGTTCGATACACAGGCGAGCGGAAGGCGCATCATCAAGCTGGCCCAGGTGGTGCCCAATGTTTGACAGGACTGTTGCAAAACCTCCGGGCACAAAGCACGCGGGGCTGACCCTGGTCGAGCTGCTGGTCGCCATCAGCGTACTGGGCTTCGTTGCGGTACTGGGCTGGCGCGGCCTCGACAGCATCGTGCGGGCGCGCATCGCGCTGACCCACGACCTTGAGCAGACACGCGGGATGCAGCTTGCCTTCGCGCAAATGCAGAACGATTGCGCGCATCTTGCGAACGCCTCGGTACTGCGCGACCGGATACCGTTCGCTGCCGCAGCGGCACGTCTCACACTGGTGCGCACGGTGTTTGCCGACAACCAGCCGTCGCGCCTGAAAGTCATCTCCTACCGGATCGACAACGGCGTGCTGACGCGACGAGAATCGGTGGCGACACGCGACCTGCGTGTACTGGATGTTTTGTGGAAGGACGCGGTGAATGACGCCGACACAGGCCGCGGTGTGGCGCTGCAATCGGAAGTCAGCGATATGGCGATACGCATCTGGAGCAGCGGCGGCTGGCGCTCCGACCTCGACGCGCTGGCTGCGCAAGCCGCATCGACCGCGCTTCCGCCACCCACCGGGCTGGAAGTCACGATGCGATTGCGCGGGCACGATACCGGCCTGTTGAAGATCTTCATGCTGGGGGCGGTGTAACGATGCACGCTGCGACACGCCAACGACAACGCGGTGTCGCGGTGATCATCGCGCTGCTGCTCACCACACTGGCGATCACCATCGTCGCCAGCCTGTTCTGGCAGCAGCAGGTGCAGGTGCGCTCCATCGAGAACCAGCGCCTGCAATTGCAGAAACAATGGATATTGCGCGGCGCGCTCGACTGGGCCAGCCTGATCCTGCGCGAGGACGCGAAGTATTCCAGTGTCGACTCGCTGGATGAACCGTGGGCAACGCCGCTCGCAGAAACGCGACTCGACCAGTATGTCGAGAATGGCCAAACCGATGCCGATGCCGCCGATGCCAGTTTGTCGGGGAGTATCAGCGATGCCCAGGCGCGTTACAACCTGATCAACCTGTGCAGCAACGGCGTCGTCAACCCGGCCGAGGTCGCCGTATTTGCGCGGTTGCTCGACATCGCGCATCTCGACCCGGCGCTGGCACTCGCGACAGCCAATGTGATGGCGGCCACGCAAACTATCCCCGCAACCAACTCCGCAAATCCGGCAGACCAGTCCAGTCCGCAACCGATGATTCTAGCTTATGCGGATGATTTGCTGGCAGTGCCGGGTTTCACGCCGGAGATGCTCAACAAGATAAAAGATTTCGTGATCTTCCTGCCGCGCGCCACACCGGTCAATGTGAACACCGCGCCTGCACCGGTGCTGGCTGCCAGAATCAATGGCCTTGCGTTCGCCGATGCGGTCGCGCTGGTGGCAAGCCGCGACACGGCCCACTTTAATAACATCGGCGATTTCGTGGTGAGATTGCCCCCGGATCTGCGCAATTCTCCTTCGGCCAGTCCGTCGAACGCCCAAGCATCGGTCACGACCAATTATTTCCTGGTCAACGGCAAAGTGAGCATGAGCCGGGCCGAACTTGATGTGCGGGCGTTAATCGAACGCAACGGCGCCAATACCAAGTTGATCTGGATCAGGGAGTACTAGACTACAACGGACCTGAACACACAACGACTCGACGCCGGGGCAAAAATGGCGGCATACATCATGTATCATCATTATGTGCGCTAACGTACCGAGTTACCCGGGTGGACGTGAGATAAATGCTAACAGTGCGACTTGCGTGTTGCCCGGTTTGTTCATATCCTGAAACGAAATTGAACGGATCGGGGCTCGCGCAAGAGATCGACACGTAGTGCTCAACCGGCAATCCAATATATATGAAACAGCTCACGCTGCGCAACCTGTCCGGACTCATCATCACCATCCTGTATTTGATGGGGCAGCCTGCCCTGTCCCAGGCAGCCGTGCATGGCAAGACTGCCAGTGCATCCAAATCCTCGCCCGCCACCAAACCTGGCAAAATCTTCCGCGACTGCAACGGCTGTCCGGAAATGGTGGTCATCCATTCAGGGAGCTTTGACATGGGTTCTACTGATAACGAGGATGGGCGGAGCAAGGACGAAGGCCCGGTGCATCGTGTCAAGATCGCCAACTTTGCCATCGGCAAATACGAGGTCACCCGAGGCCAGTTTGCGGCATTCGTGAAAGCGACCAAATACATCACCGGCGACAAATGCCAGACGCTGGTCAAAGGAAATTTTGAAGAGCACAAAGGCGATTGGCGCGCACCAGGTTATCCGCAGGAAAACATTCATCCGGTCGTCTGCATCAACTGGGACGATGCCACTGCTTATGCCAAATGGCTGTCACATAAGTCCGGCAAAAAATACCGCCTGCCAACAGAATCAGAATGGGAATACGCAGCCCGTGGCCGGACCACTACTGCGCATTACTGGGGAAATAACCCCGCTGATGCCTGCCAATATGCGAATGGCGCGGACAAGACCGCACAGGCGAAGATACAGGGTGCACAATCCTGGCTGATCCATGACTGCACGGATGGCTATGTCTATACCGCACCGGTGGGAAAATTCAAGCCCAATGCATTCGGACTGTATGACATGCTGGGTAACGTGTGGGAATGGACGGCGGACAATTACCACGACGCCTATACCGACGCTCCGTCTGAAGGCAGCGCCTGGCAAGGGAATGGCGTCCGGCGGGTACTGCGCGGCGGCTCATGGAACAATTCTCCAAAGAACTTGCGCGCGGCGACACGTTACGCGAGCGAGCACGAGGTCCGCTTCAGCAGTTTCGGGTTTCGCCTGGCAAGACAACTCCCGTAGTGCGGCGCTGGGCTTGCGCTGAATCCCGATACGCAACCCAGGTACTTGAAATACAACCGTGACCATTTCAGACACTTTCAGCAAGAGAAGTCCAAATGTCCATAAATGCAATCAAACCTGCCCTGCCCTTCAGCCTGTGGCTCCTGTCGGTCATCACGCTGCTCATTCCCTTGCAGCTACTCGGTGCAGAACAAGCCGCGCCAGTAACGCCACCCGCCGTTCCACAGGCAGAGCAAACCATTCCACAGACACCGATACCCGCCGTTCCACCGGCGGAGCAAACCATTCCACAGACACCGATACCCGATCATTTCGACGTTATGGAAGCCCCGCGCAATTACGTATCGGTGCAGATCGCCAGCTTAGCAAGTTCTATCGATCGCTTCTTTGGTAACGATCGTCATTACCAGGAGAGCAATCAAACTGTCGCACAGTTGGACCTGAACAAATTGGTTGGATATGGCAGTGATCACAAGATCGATTTTTCAGCCAGGGTGAATTTACGATTGCCTGCAACTGAAGGGCGACTGCACCTGTTGCTGGAAACCGACCCGGAGAACAATATAAATGCAGAGCCTACACCAGGTTCGACGGCATTGAAAAACACGGTCGTTGTGCCGAAAAGTGTCGCCTTGGCTGCGCGCTATGGGACAGGAGAGAATGGAGTCTGGAGCTTCAACAATGATATCGGGATCAAGTTCCCGATCCCGCCAAAGCCTTTCGTACGCTCAAGGGGCAGCTACTCGCTTCCGTTGGGCAGCGAATGGCGGCTGAAAGCCGCGCAGTCCGTATACTGGTTCAATACCCTGGGCGCAGGTGAAACCAGCCAGTTCGACCTGGAACGAATAATCAGCGTCCAGCTCCTGTTTCGCGCCTCCAGTACGGTCACATGGCTCAATGACAGGCAGAACTTCGACATGCATCAGGATTTTTCCTTCTATAGTACCCTCAGCGACCGCACTGCAGTGCTGTATCAGGCAAGTGTGGTCGGGGTCAGCAATCCGGCTTATGCTGTGACGGATCTCGTCGCACTGGTTCTGTACCGTTATCGCATGCATAAGGAATGGTTATTTTTTGAATTGAGCCCGCAACTGCATTTCCCCAAAGACAGGGAATATCGATTGAGTCCTGCGCTCAACATGCGCCTTGAAATGCTGTTTGACGACTCAAGATGACAGCCAGATATGACACTGTCGTTCAGCCGGCGCACAGAAGCTTCACCCGAACATGATCCACGCTATTTGATTGATCGATCGTTCCCGCCCGGTCAGTCACGACCACGACATGCATGCGCATTACGCAATAACGGATTACTCAGCAGTCAGAAATGTTGGCTACAAAATTTCCATTACGTGCACAACTAAGCCGAATTCTTCCCTTGCCTTGGACCGGCCTCCACCGCTCGCATTGCAAATACAACCTCCCTTGCCATTCCAACAAATAGTTTTCTCTATGTGCGCTATCGCACGGAGCGCCGGAGACTGAAGTGGGATAGTGCCAATGTGGCTGCTGAAACTAACAGCCTCCCGTCGCAGTTCAACAACGAATCTCGACGTAGCGAATCCGGACATGTTGCAGCAAAGGTTCGGTCGCTTACACCGGAGTATTTTTGAAACATCCCTTAAGGAGAAACAAATGAATAAATTCGACAGTTTATACAAGCCTGCAATGTGGTCCACGACAGTACTGCTGGCCGCGATTGTGGCCGGGTGTGGCGGTAGTAGCGGAGGCGGTTTAAGCGCACATCTTGGCCCAATTGGGTCAACATGCACAGGAGCAGGCTGCGTGGATCTTGGCACGGCCGCGAATTATGCAATTTTCGCAAACTCGGGGATCGCGACTGATGCCGGTGCATCCGTGATCACCGGAAATATCGCAGTCGGCCCGGCAGTCACATCTTCAGCATTAACCGGATTCGTGCTGACCCTGCCCGCAGCGAGTCCCTATTCAACCACTCCCCAAGTAAGCGGCCATGCTTACGCATACGACTATGCACCTCCTACACCAACTAACGTGAATACGGCCTCTCTCAACATGGGAACCGCATACACCGCAGCTGCCGGGATGGCACCAGCAGGTGGCGGACTGATTACCGCCTGCCCAGGAGCCGGAGCGCTGGCCGGACTGACCATTACACCGGGTGTCTATAACTGCTCTGTCGCGCTTTCAATAGCGACCGGAGCCGTCACGCTCGATGGCGCAGGTGTCTATGTCATCCGCACTACACAGGGTCTTACCCAGGCTTCTGCCACGAGTGTGACCTTGATTAATGGCGCGTTACCGCAGAACGTTTTCTGGCAGATCGCCGGCGCGACGACCATAGGATCGACCGCACACTTTGAGGGGATTATTCTTGGCCAGACAGCGATCACAGTGGGCAATCAAGCAACGATCATCGGCAGATTGCTTGCACAGACTGCGGTCACGCTTGATACGACCACGGTTACCCAGCCTTGAGGCATATGTACTGAAGCAGTAGGCAAAGGCCGTCGCAAGACGGCCTTTTTTATTGGGGGCAATATCCACTGCTCAACCGGCTGATACGCCGCGCAGCAATAGTCAGGGCTGCATATGCGCGGACAAATATATCTGATGCTTTGTGCGCTAACGCACGGTGCAGCAGGGTCGACAAGTACAGACTGTAGTCCTGATGTCGTGAAATGAATTAAACCAGGGGGCGGTCATCAGGTCGCCCTGATACTCAAGGAGGAAATCATGATTGAATTATTGCTGGTCATCATTATCGTAATCGTTCTGCTCAGGCTGGTATAGCTTAACGAGGCCAGGGGCTGAACAGTACAGAATCATTTCTGATGCTGCGCAGCGATTTGAATTTATACCGGGGAGCCGTCATTGGGTCGCCACCATTCCAAGGAGAAAACCATGATCGGCCTTTTGATAGTCATCATTCTGGTTATCGTCATAGTCAGGTTATTGTAGTGTGTACAAGTATCTTGCGTAGCTGGTATACCGGTCATGCAAGAGTTTCCGGAAGTGAGCGGAATTTTGCATGGGTCCGCCCGCCTATCCGGAAGAACAGCAATTACACCTTTAGCATCGGACTGTTAAGTCAAGTTCTGTTACGCTTGATATTCATCAACGATAGTGCGATAACTTATGCAGCTCGAAATCCGCAATCTTGCCAGGCTCTATGATAAAAAAAGAGGACTTGCACCGACCAGCTTCGCAGTGGCAAAGGGTGAACTGATCGCCATAGTCGGCCATAACGGTGCCGGCAAATCCACATTGCTGAAGATGCTGGCCAACTGGATCCTGCCGGACAGCGGTGACGTCGTGATAGACGGAATCGATCTGCGCAACCGGGCGGCGGTCGTCAGGAAAGTCGGTTTCATTCCGGAAGATCCCAATCTGTTTGATTTCTTCTCGGTCGAGTACAACCTTAAACTCTTCGCTGCATTATCCCGGACGCCCTTGCAGCGGGTGGAACAGATATTGGACGAGTTCGCTCTTCGTCCCTTTCGGAAGAGCAAGGTGCAGGCATTATCCAAAGGCCTGAAGCAACGGGTGAACATCGGCCGCGCGCTGTTGGCGGACCCACCGGTACTGCTGCTGGACGAGCCGACCTCGGGCCTGGACTTCGAGATGACCCGGGAGATCTACCGGCTGCTGAACAGCATGCATGACGCCGGAAAAACCATCCTGTTCACTTCCCACCGGCCCGAAGAGATCAAGAACCTTGCCACGCGCATCATGGTGCTGCACGAAGGCAATGTGATCTTCGACGGAGCCCCGCGGGAATATTTTCAATCCGAGATACATGAAAAGTTGTACGCATGATGAGGAATATTCTGCTGCTCTCAATAAACGATCTGGCGATCGCATTGAAAAACAAAACCATCCTGCTGATTCTGTTCATTCCGCTGTTCGTTTTCATCTCCCTGAACCTGCTGGACGGGACCGACGCGAAAGTCGGCAAGATCAAGATCGGCCTGATACAGGATTACGCTTACCCCTCCGAGATCACCCGCAGCGTCAAGGCAGCCGGCAAGTTAATTGAGGTTACCTGGATTCAAAATGAAGCGCAGGGTATGCGACTATTGAAAGAACACAAGATAGACGGGATGCTGACAAACAACGATAAAGCACCCGGAAACCTTGCACTGCTGGTATTGAAAAAGGAATCCCTGCATACCATCGCCATCGTGCAGAGTTTTTCTGCTTTGCAGAAGGCGGCAGAAGGAGATCGCCCAAGCTGGATCTCCGACATCAGGTCACTGCACGAAGGTGGCATTCAGCGAGATACCCTGCCGACCTGGATATTGATGATCGTCCTGCTGGTCGGCTTCATCATCCTCCCGGCGCAGGTCGCCGAGGAAAAGGAAAAGAAGCTGCTGCTTGCGTTGCTCCAGACCCCGATACACGAGGTTCAATGGCTGATCGCCAAACTTGTCCTTGGCATGGTCCTGATCATCACCGCGATCCTGTTTCTTCATCTGCTGAGTAATTTCGGGCCGGTACATCTTTTCGATTACATCGCGCTCATCGTTGCGGGCAGTTTTTGTTTCAGCGCCTACGGGATATTCCTTGGCTTTCTGTGCCGCAGTCAGGCAAGCGCCAGGACGCTGGGCGTCATGTTCTACCTGCCGCACCTGCTTCCGTCCGCAATGGCCGATGTTTCGCAAAAACTGACCTCGGTTGCACCCTTCCTGCCCTCCTACCAATTGTATGAGCCCCTGCAATCGATATTGCTGGAGGACGGCAGCATGGCGCACATGACTTTTGACTGGCTCTATTTGCTTCTGCTGGGATCGCTGATGTGCTATCTTTCCTGGCTGTTGATGAAAAAGCGCTGGCTGATGTGATTGTCTGCTTGCGGAACGATCATCACTGAAACAGTCGGGCGATTGAAACGGAAAGTCTGCTGCAACGCAAGGTACGGCCACCCGCTTATGCCGGTTTTTCCCCCGGCATGTTGTTATTCGATATTTGCGGATGCCTGCTCAGGAATCCCGACAGGAACAGCGCCAACAGCGTGTAGGTCAGGAACAGGTAGAACCCCGGCTGAAGTGCGGTGGCATTGGTCGACAAGATCACCAGTTCCTGACCTTTCGCACTCAAATGACCGAGCTGGCTGGTAATGATCCCGTTGAACCCGATATAGGCCATGAATATCGCAACCACCATGACATCGGCCATCGACCACTTCCCGGATTTGAAGACAAAGAACTTGATCACCGGATTTTCCCTGGCATGGAAATGATTGAAATAATACCCCAGCGTAGAGACCATTTTCAGCAGCGGGAAAATGATGCTGAAGGTGATCAGCAATATCCCGACGAATTTCATCTGAATGTCGTGATGGGTGATCATGATCCAGAATACGTCCAGTATGCTTTTGCTCTGGAAGTACAGGACCTGGTTCTCGAAATGGATGGGATGGCCCATCAGCATGAAACTCATCTGCGAGATGGTCGCTTCCATATCGATGGTGGGCGTGGTGACACCTGCAGTCAGCAGGACAAAAAGCGA
>JBBRDZ010000015.1:0-25019 GCA_038203435.1 Burkholderiales bacterium | reverse complement strand
CAACGTGCAGCGGCTCAAGTCCTCATTCGTCGACAAGGGCAGCCAGGTTTGCATCAGCACCATCCAGCGCCTGTACTCCATCCTCAAGGATAAAGAATTAGACGAGGCTACCGAGGAGATCAACCCGGCTGAGCTCAGGCTGGGCAAGGAACCCATGCCCGTCGTCTATAACGAAAAAATCCCGCCGGAGTTTTTCGACTTCATCTTCATTGACGAATGCCACCGCTCCATCTACAACCTGTGGCTGCAAGTGCTGGACTACTTCGATGCCAGCCTGATCGGCCTTACTGCTACACCGGACAACCGCACCTACGGCTTCTTCAAGAAGAACATCGTCAGCGATTACAGCCATGAAAGAGCCGTGGCCGATGGCGTCAACGTCGGTAATGAAGTCTACGTAATCGAAACGCAGATCACCAGACAAGGTGCGCAAATCAATGCACATCAGCAAGTGGAGAAGCGCGAAAAGCTCACGCGCAAAAAGCGCTGGGAACTGCAGGATGAAGACGAAACCTATGCAGCCACCCAGCTCGACCGCAATATCGTCAATCCCGACCAGATACGCACTGTCATCCGCGCCTTCCGCGACAAGCTGCCGGAGATATTCCCCGGACGACTCGAAGTGCCTAAGACCCTGATCTTCGCCAAGACCGACAGCCATGCCGACGACATCATCCAGACCGTGCGCGAGGAATTCGGCGAGGGCAATGCCTTCTGCAAAAAACTCACCTACAAGATCGACGAAGACCCGAAGTCGGTACTGGCAGATTTTCGTAATTCCTATTACCCGCGCATTGCAGTCACCGTGGACATGATCGCCACCGGCACCGACGTGAAGCCGCTGGAATGCCTGTTGTTCATGCGCGACGTGAAAAGCCGCAACTACTTCGAGCAGATGAAAGGGCGCGGCACGCGCACCCTCGACTTCGACGACTTGAAAAAAGTCACGCCCTCCGCCACCAGCGCCAAGACGCATTACGTGATCGTCGATGCCATCGGTGTGACCAAGTCGCTCAAGACCGCCAGCCAGCCGCTCATTACCAAACCCACCGTGCCGCTGAAAGACTTGGCGATGGGCGTGATGATGGGCGCGACGGATGAAGACACCGTGTCATCGCTGGCCGGTCGGCTGGCGCGGTTGAACAAGCAACTGGATGCCGACGAACAGCGGCGCATCCGCGAAGCAGCCGGAGGGTTGGAGCTCAAGCAACTGGTCGGCAAACTGTTCAGCGCAATCGACGCCGACAACATCGAAGCCCGCGCGCTGCAACTTGCGGGGCAACCCATCGGCACCGATCCCGGTGACGCCAAACGCGAACAGGCGCAGCAGCAACTGGTGTCTGAGGCGGCCAAGATGTTGAACGGCGAATTGGTCGAACTCATCGACAGCATCCGCCGCGATAAGGAACAAACCCTGGACCACGACAACCTCGATGTGGTGCTGCGCGCTGAGTGGGATAAGGATGCCGCCAACAATGCACAGGCGCTGACCGACGAATTCGCCGACTACCTTAAAGCCAACCGCGACAACATCACTGCGCTCGCCATCTTCTTCGATCAACCGCAGCGCAGACGCGAGGTCACCTACGCGATGATTCGCCAAGTGCTGGACAAGCTCAAGACCGACAAACCCAAGCTCGCCCCGGTGCGCGTGTGGCAGGCCTACGCCCAGCTCGACAATTACAAAGGGCAACCCATCAACGAACTCACCGCGCTGGTCGCACTGATCCGTCGCGTGTGCGGGCTGGATGCCACCCTCACCAACTACGACGCACTGGTGCGCCGCAACTTCCAGAACTGGGTGCTCAAGCACCACAGCGGCGGCGGCGAAAAATTCAACGAAGAACAAATGAACTGGCTGCGCATGATCCGCGACCACGTCGCCATATCCGTACTCATGGAACGTGACGATTTTGAAAGATCGCCGTTCGACGGGCAGGGCGGACTGGGCAAGATGCACCAGCTGTTCGGCGGGCGCATGGATGCATTGCTGGATGAATTGAATGAAGTGTTGGTGGCGTGATGAGGGAGATGCAAAACGCGGCTTTGCCTAAAGGCTGGGAAATGACAAACCTGCTCGATATATCGAGCAAATTGGTTGATGGTTCGCATAATCCACCTCCAAAGCAAGGAACTGGTCTTCCAATGCTCAGTGCCGTAAACATCAACGATAACAAAATCGCCTTTTCAGACTATCGGTTAATCTCAGAGGATGCTTTTCAAGTTGAGGACAAGCGAACCAGAATTACATCTGGCGACGTACTGCTGACGATTGTAGGTGCCATTGGCCGTGTAGCGGTTGTGCAGGAGACTACCCCACGGTTTACGTTGCAGCGCAGTGTTGCAGTAATTACACCTCTGCATGTAGTACCCAAATTTCTGATGTATCAGCTTGGGGCACCCAGTGTCGCTCAGTACTTCAAGAACAATGCGAGAGGAACCGCGCAAAAAGGTGTCTATCTTAAAACGTTAGGGCAGACAGAAATACATCTTCCACCACTCAACGAACAACACCGCATCGTCGCCAAAATCGAAGAGTTGTTTTCCGAACTGGACAAGGGCATCGAAAACCTGAAGACCGCCCGCGAGCAGCTCAAGGTGTATCGGCAGGCGCTGCTGAAACACGCTTTCGAAGGCAAGCTCACTGTGCAGTGGCGCGAGCAGAACCGCGACAAACTGGAAACCGCCGCCGCCCTGCTGGCGCGCATCCAGATCGAACGCGAGCAACGCTATCAGCAACAACTCAAGCACTGGCAAACCACCGGCGGCAGCAAACCCAAAGCCCCGAAATCCCTGCCGCCGCTCACCGCCGAAGAACTGGCGGAATTACCTGCATGGCCGGAGGGGTGGGGGTGGATACGATTTGGTGAGTTGTTTGCAGATAGTCCGCAGAACGGGATTTACAAGCCTGCCAACTATTATGGAGCAGGTTGCCACATCATTAGAATCGATGATTTTTATGATGGGCATCTTATAAAAATTGACGGATTCAAAAGAGTAACGCTCGCCGCAAGTGAGATTGATTCATATAAGGTTAATGAAGGCGACCTACTCGTTAATCGAGTAAACAGCATTGAGTACCTTGGAAAATGTTGTGAAGTAAAAGCAATGGGTGAGCCCATCGTGTTTGAAAGCAACATTATGAAGATTTCTTTGTTGAAGTCTTTTGCAGCCAATGTGTTTGTGACTTCATATTTATCTAGTTATTTTGGGAAAAGCAAACTTTGCGCAAATGCAAAACATGCAGTAAACCAAGCCAGCATTAACCAAACTGATGTATCCGTCACACCTGTACCAATGTGCTCGCTTGCTGAGCAAGTGCAAATTTCAAACGAGCTTGCATCGAAGCTATCCGAAGTCGACCAACTCGACCAAACCATCACCGCCTCCCTGCAACAAGCCGAAGCCCTGCGCCAGTCCATCCTGAAAAAAGCCTTCTCCGGCCAGCTCGTCGCGCAGGATGCCAACGACGAACCGGCTGCCGCGCTGCTGGCGCGCATCAGGGCGGAGACTATGCGGCACGCTGAAAAATCGAAGAAGCCCATATCGAGGAGCAAGCGAAATGAATAAGGATGCCGAGCAAAACCTGCTCATCTATCACACCGCAGATGGCAAGGCTGCCGTATCGCTCTACGCTCGTGATGGCAACGTATGGATGAACCAAAGTCAATTGGCGGAGCTTTTTGCCACCACCAAGCAGAATGTCAGTCTGCATATACGCAATATATTGAAAGAGAAAGAATTGTCAGCCTCTTCAACTGTCAAGGATTACTTGACAGTTGCGGCCAACAACAAGCAGTACAGCATCACCTTTTACGCGCTGGACATGATTCTGGCGATCGGTTTTCGCGTTCGTAGCCCGCGCGGTACGGAGTTCAGAAAGTGGGCTAATACCCATCTCAAGCAATACCTGATCAAGGGTTTTGTGATGGATGATGAGCGGCTCAAAAAACCCAATGGCCGCGCCGACTATTTTGATGAGCTGCTCGAACGCATACGCGACATACGCGCATCCGAACTGCGGTTCTATCAAAAAGTCCGTGATCTGCTTGCCTTGTCGAGCGACTACGACGCTAGCGACAAAGCCACCCAAATGTTCTTTGCCGAAACGCAAAACAAGCTGTTGTTTGCTGTAACCGGCCACACTGCCGCAGAACTCATTATTCAGCGTGCAGATGCCAGCGCGCCGAATATGAACCTCACCGCATGGAAAGGCAGTGTGGTGCGCAAAGCTGACATCACGACTGCCAAGAATTATTTGAATGCCGACGAGGTGGACAGCCTGAACCGCCTGACCGTTATTTTCCTGGAGACGGCAGAGCTGCGTGTGAAAGAGCGCAAAGACCTTACCCTTCCGTACTGGCGCGACAACGTGGATAAGTTGCTTGCCTTCAACGAAAAGCCGCTGCTTGCCGGCACCGGGCGTATCAGCCACGCGCAAATGGAAAAGCAGGTAAGTGCCACATATGAACAATTTGATGCGCGCCGCAAAACGGAACAAGCCATTGCCGCCGATGCGCAGGATTTGGAAGCGTTGAATGATGTGGCTAAAACCATTACGCAGAAGAAGCGGAGCAGAAAATGAGTGTGCCGCTGTTTTCCTTCATTCCGGGTTTGAATTGTCAATCCCTCTGCCTATGGGCGCTTCTAGAACTGCAAAGTTCTAAGCAAGACAAGGCGCGAGCAAAAAATTGCGACGCAGCATATGTTGGATATGTAAGGAGTGATTTTTTGTGAGCAACGCAGTATTACGACGAAATTTGGATTTATAGAAGTGCCCATATAACAAAACATGAATCAGGGTTAAAAACATGAACGCAACCGCCACTATCGTTTCAAAAGTCTGGAGTTTCTGCACCACGTTGCGCGACGACGGGGTGGGCTACGGCGACTATCTGGAACAGCTTACTTACCTGATCTTCTTGAAGATGGCGGATGAATATAGCCAGCCGCCATACAACCGCAAGGTGGGCATCCCCGCCGCATATAACTGGCAGAGCCTGAAAGCCAAGCGGGGCGCGGAGTTGGAGGTGCATTACGTGACGCTGCTGCGCGAGCTGGGCAACAAGTCGGGGATGCTGGGGCAGATTTTCACCAAGGCGCAAAACAAGATTCAAGACCCGGCCAAGCTATATCGCCTGATCGACATGGTGGACGATACGAGCTGGGTGACGATGGGCGCGGATGTGAAGGGCGACATCTACGAGGGCTTGCTGGAACGCAACGCGGAAGACACCAAGTCGGGCGCGGGGCAATATTTCACGCCGCGCGCACTGATTCGCGCGATGGTGGAATGCGTGCGCCCTGAGCCAAACAAGACCATCGCCGACCCGGCCTGCGGCACGGGCGGCTTCTTCCTCGCGGCCTACGATTTTCTGGTGGCAACACACAAGCTGGACAAGAAGCAAAAGGACTTCCTCAAGCACGATACCTTTTTCGGCAACGAGATCGTGGCGGGCACGCGCCGTCTGGCTTTGATGAATATGTTTTTGCACAACATCGGCGAGATCGATGGTGACAGCATGGTGTCCTCCAACGACGCCTTGGTTGCGGATGGCGGCAAGCGTTACGACTACGTGCTGGCGAATCCGCCCTTCGGCAAGAAGAGCTCAATGAGCTTCACCAACGATGAAGGCGAGCAGGAAAGGGACGATCTGACCTATAACCGTCAGGACTTCTGGGCGACCACTTCCAACAAACAGCTCAACTTTGTGCAGCACATCCGCACCATGCTGAAGACCACCGGACGTGCGGCAGTGGTGGTGCCGGACAATGTGCTGTTCGAGGGCGGTGCGGGCGAGACGGTGCGCAAGAAGTTGCTGGAGACGACCGAGCTGCACACGATATTGCGGCTGCCCACTGGCATCTTCTACGCCAACGGCGTGAAGGCGAATGTGCTGTTCTTCGATAATCATGAGGCGAGCAAGAAGCCCTGGACCAAGGAGGTGTGGTTCTACGATTACCGCACCAATATCCACCATACTCTGAAAAAGAAACCGCTACGCTTCGAGGATTTGCAGGATTTTGTTGCCTGCTATAACCCGGCCAACCGTCACAATCGCAAAGAGTTATGGGATGAGAAAAACAACCCGGAAGGCCGCTGGCGTAAATTCACTTATGAACAGATCGTTGCGCGCGACAAGACCAGTCTGGATATTTTCTGGCTCAAGGATAAGAGCCTCGCCGACTTGGACAATCTGCCGGAACCGGATGTGTTGGCAGGGGAGATCATTGAGAATCTTGAGGCGGGACTGAACAGCTTCAGGGAAATTGCAGCGGCTTTGGAATAAATTATCACTGGATATGACGCAGATTATGCGGATATTAGGTATCGGCCCGGTGCATTAATGAATACACGAATTAATCTTTCGAGACGCGCCCTCGCTGCCCACCTCAGGCGCGGTGGGCTGATCGCCTACCCGACCGAATCCTGTTTCGGCCTGGGCTGCGACCCGGACAATCGCCGTGCGGTGCAGCGCATCCTCAAGCTCAAGCAGCGCCCGCAACGCAAGGGCTTGATCCTGATTACATCGGACTATCATCAAGTAGCGCGCTATCTGCAGCCGCTCACGCTTGATCAGCAGCAGCAACTGAAAGACGCGGGCGCGCAGGCGATCACTTATTTGATACCGGTAAAACCTTCGTGCCCGCGCTGGCTGCGCGGCGCGCATGACACGCTGGCGGTACGCTTCACTGCGCACCCGTTCGCACGACAACTTTGCCGCAGCACCGACAGCGCGCTGGTCTCGACCAGCGCGAACCGCAGCGGGCAGCGGCCCGCGAAAACCTTTGCCGAATGCCAGCGCTTGTTCGGAAAAAAAGTGTGGGTGTTGCCGGGGCGGGTGGGCAGGCGCAAGAATCCCTCGACGATAAAGGCGTGGGGGGATGGTAGAATCATCCGGTGATTCGGAGTGTTAGTTGCGTCTGAATGTTAAGGCAAAACTGAAACATGTCCTCCGTTCGTGGTGAGCTTGATGGAACTACTAGCCATTCCACTAGGTGCGATGAAACTTGCACCAAGTGGCTGGTTATGTCGAACCATGAATGAAGGGTGATGCAAAATCATTGGATTGCGAAGTTCACCCTTCGACAAGCTCAGGGCGAACGGACTTGCTTCGTAATTCCTTAAAATAGCGGGACGCAGCGGCATGTCGCTACGCTCCGCAAGCTGGAGAAAAGCATGGGTGGTTTCAATTCCGCAGCCGTCAGAGAATACCTGCTCGAATTGCAGGAGCTCATCGTCGAACGACTGGAGCAGGTGGACGGCAAGAAATTCCTGCGCGACAACTGGGACAGGCCGCAAGGAGGCGGCGGGATCAGTTGCATACTCGAGGAAGGCAATGTGCTGGAACGCGGCGGTGTGGCGTTCTCGCATGTGATCGGCGACAAGCTGCCGGTATCCGCCACCGCGCATCGCCCCGAACTGGCGGGCCGCCGCTGGGAGGCGATGGCCGTGTCGCTGGTACTTCATCCGCGCAACCCCCATGCACCCACCACGCACATGAACGTGCGCATGTTCGTCGCCTATAAAGACGGCGAGGCGCCGGTGTTCTGGTTCGGCGGCGGCATGGACCTGACGCCGTATTACGGTTATGCGGAAGATGCGGTGCACTTCCACCAGATATGCAAGAACTCACTAGCCCCGCTCGATCCTTCGCTGCACCCAAAATTCAAGAAGTGGTGCGACGAGTATTTTTTCCTGCCGCACAGCAACGAACCGCGCGGCGTGGGCGGCATCTTCTTCGATGATCTCAGTTTGCCGGATTTCGATTCCGCGTTCGCGGTCGTGCAAAACGTCGGCGATCATTTCCTGTCCGCCTATGTGCCTATCCTGGAACGCCGCAAGGACACGCCCTACGGCGAGCGCGAACGCGATTTTCAGCTGTACCGGCGCGGCCGCTATGTGGAGTTCAACCTGGTGATCGACCGCGGCACCGTGTTCGGCCTGCAAAGCAACGGCCGCACCGAGTCCATCCTGCTGTCGATGCCGCCGCTGGTGAAATGGCGTTATGATTGGCAACCGGAAAAGGGCACGCCCGAAGCAAAGCTGTACGACGAGCTCCTGGTCGCCAAAGACTGGGTTTGAACCCGCGAACCAGATCAGATGCGTTTTTGACAGGGGCCGTTTTTTTCACAGAGGGCCAGATTTTTTTGAGGGGGGCCAGGCATGCAGTCCAAAGATCACTGGGAAAAAGTCTATACCAGCAAGGCAAGCGATGCGGTGAGCTGGTTTCAACCGCATGCCGATCGCTCCCTCAACCTCATCCTCGGCACCGGTGTAGACCGCGATGCCGCGATCATCGACGTGGGCGGCGGCGCATCGACGCTGGTGGACGATCTGCTGGAGAACGGCTACACCAATCTGTCCGTGCTCGATCTTTCCGCCGCCGCGCTGGACACGGCGCGCAGCCGTCTGGGCGCAAAGGCAGATAATATCCGGTGGATAGAAGCGGATATCACCCGCGCCAACCTGCCCGCCCACCACTTCGATGTGTGGCACGATCGCGCGGTGTTTCATTTCCTGACCACCCCGGAACAACGCGTTGCCTATGTGCAAACGGTGTTTGATTCGGTCAAGCCGGGCGGCCACGTCATCGTCGCCACCTTTGCCGACGACGGGCCGGATCAATGCAGCGGCCTGCCGGTGATGCGTTACCGTCCTGATGAATTGCATGCCGAGTTCGGTGTAGCGTTCGCGCTGTTGAGCTACGAAAAGGAAGCGCATCACACCCCGTCCGGCACGGTGCAGCAGTTCGTGTACTGCTATTGCCGCATGGCCAGTATCTGAGTTTGCTCCGCGCCACCGTTGCCTGAAACAGCTGGCGGTTGAAAGTTTGCGCTACCCGGTTTTCCCCGGCCTGCCCGGTCCTTGGTGAACGATATGCATCTACTCGAACAAGTCGCGATCTTCCTGCTCACCGCGGTGCTCATCGTGCCGATCTTCCAGCGCCTGAAACTCGGCGCGGTTCTCGGCTATCTGGCCTCTGGCATGATCATCGGCCCGTGGGGGTTGGGCCTGATCGGCGACGTGGCCTCCACGCTGCAGTTCTCCGAATTCGGTGTGGTGCTGCTGCTGTTCTTGATCGGACTGGAACTCGAACCGCGACGCTTATGGACCTTGCGCAACTCGGTGTTCGGTCTGGGCGGCGCGCAGGTGGCCGCAACCGGACTGGTGATCGGTGCGCTGGCGCTGGCGACGGGATTCTCCTGGCAGGCGGCGTTGATCATCGGCTTGGGCAGCGCGATGTCTTCCACCGCGCTGGTGATGACTTCGCTGGCGGAACGCGGCCAACTCCTGACGCGATATGGCCGGGAGTCGTTTGCGATACTGTTGTTCCAGGACCTCGCCGTGATCCCGTTGCTGGCACTGCTGCCGCTGCTGTCCGGCGCGCACGGACCCGCGGGCAACCAGTGGCTGGGCGCAGTCAAGGGTGTCGCCGTGATCGCCGTGTTCATCGCCGGTAGCCGATTGCTGATCCGGCCCGCACTCAAATTCATCGCGCGCAACCGCAGCCGCGAAGTGTTCACCGCCGCCGCGCTGCTGCTGGTGATCGGCACCGCGCTGATCATGGAACAGATCGGCCTGTCGATGTCGCTGGGCGCATTCCTGGCCGGGGTGTTGCTGGCGGATTCGGAATTCCGCCACGAGCTGGAAGCGGATATCGAACCGTTCAAGGGACTGCTGCTCGGGTTGTTCTTCATCGCGGTCGGCATGAGCGCGAACCTGACGCTGGTGTGGACGGCCCCGCTCGCGCTGTTCGGGCTGGCGCTGGCGATGATGCTGATCAAGTTCGCGCTGATGTATGGCATCGCGCGCGCCACCGGCTCATCCAACACCAGCGCGCAGCAACTCGCGGTGACGCTGGCGCAGGGCGGCGATTTCGCCTTCGTGCTGTTCGCCGCAGCGACCGGACTGGGGGTGTTCGACCTGGCTACCTCGCAGTTGCTGATCATGGCGGTGACCATATCGCTGCTGCTCGCACCGCTGCTGATGGTCGCGCATGAGCGCCTCATCACACTGTGGCAGGATCGCAGCAACACGCCCGAATACGACGTGATCGACGGGCCGGGCAACCCGGTCATCATCGCCGGCTTCGGCCGGGTCGGACAGATCGTGTCGCGCGTGTTGCGGATGTGCGGGATCGCGTTCACCGCGATCGAGATCAGCTACCAGCAGGTGGATTTCGTGCGCCGCTTCGGCAGCAAGATCTATTTCGGCGACGCGACGCGTCTCGACCTGCTGCTGTCGGCGAAGATCGCCGAAGCCAGATTGTTCGTGCTCGCCATCGACGATGTCGAGGCTTCGCTGAAGACCGCTGCACTGGTGCGCCAGCACTTCCCCGCGCTGCCGGTGCTGGCGCGGGCGCGCAACCGCAGCCATTATTTCCAGTTGCGCGACCTCGGCATCACGATGATCTACCGCGAGACATTCCTGAGCAGCGTCTCGATCGCGCAACAGGCATTACTCAAGCTGGGTTTTACCGCCAGCGCAGCGGAGCATGCCGTCAGCCTGTTCAGGAAACACGACGAGGAACTGATCGAGGAACAGCACGCGGTCCATCACGACGAGGCGCAGCTGATCCGCAATTCACGGCTGGCCACGGAACAATTGAAGTCGCTGTTCGAAGCGGATAGCGTGGACCTGATACAGCCGATGTCGCGGAACGCGGACGCCGAGCCGGAGACTTGACCGGAGCTGCGCGCCGAACGGGCCGGTGTGGCGTTGTGCTATGCTCCGCAGGATCGATTTAATGACGGTAGTCAATGCGCTTCATACTCTCTTTATTGTTATTGTTGCTGGTCACCCCGCCCGCGCTGGCGAATCAGGATGCGGATTTTCTTGCAGCTCACGATGCCTACCTGGCCGGTGACGCGGCCAAGCTGGGACGTTACGCACCGCGCCTGAACAAATCGCCGCTGGAAGTCTATGTCAGCTACTATCAATTGCGCCTGGGCCTGGAGCGTGCCGACCCGAACAAGGTAAAGGATTTCCTGTCGCGTCCCGAAGATACGCCGCTGATAGACCTGTTGCGCGTGGAGTGGCTCAAGCTGCTCGGCAAACGCCAAAGCTGGGAGCTGTTCGACGCCGAATATCCGCGCCTGATCAACGAGGACACCGAGCTGACTTGCTACGCACTGCAATCGCGGCGTCGCAACAACGAGCAGGCCGCATTGCGCGAGGCGCGCAAACTGTGGTTCAGCGGCAAAGGGCAACCGGAAAGTTGCGGCGTGCTGTTCGATGCGGCACACAGCGCCGGCATCATCACCAGGCGCGATATCAGCCGCAGGCTGCATCTGGCCCTGGAAGCCAACAATGTGTCGCTTGCGATCAAACTGTCCGCACTGCTCGACGACCAGTATGCCGGCATGCCGGAGATGCTGAACAGCGCTGCCGCCGATCCGGATCGCTACCTGAAGAAGCTGGCACCGGAAAAGCGTGCTGCGGATGCAACGATCGCGGCTGCACCTGCCGATGAGAGGACCATGGCGGCGATCGTCGAACAGTCTACCGCGCTGGTCGTGCCACAGTCGGCACCCGCCGCGATCGACCCCGTCCCCGCCATCGGCTGGAAGGGTTGGGGGAACTTCTTTTCGCAGTTTGGATTCGGTAAACCGGCCAGCCCGCCGGATGTGCCGATCGCGACGTCGCCCAAGCTATTTTCCGCGAGCGGGTTGGGCGCGGGCTGCGAAGCGCCCTGCGTGGATCTGGAAGACGGCTATGACGTACCGCCGCTGGGCTGGTATGCGAAGCTGGCCGGCAAAGGCCAGCGCACGGTTGCGCTGTTTGCGCTGGAGCGCCTCGCGAAACAGTCCGCCGATATCGCCGCACAACGCTGGGCCGATATCGCCGGCTATTTCCCGGTCAACGAACAGCATTATTTTTATGGTCGGCTGGCCTATCAGGCGGCGCGCAATCTGAATGTTCGCGCACTGCAATGGTACCGCGCGGCGGCAGACGAACCGCTGGATGAAAATCAGTCGGCATGGCGCGTGCGTGCCGCATTGCGGGTGCAGGATTGGCCCGAGGTGCTGGACAGCGTCAATGCGATGGGCGAGCAACAACAACGCGATCCCGCCTGGCGCTACTGGAAGGCGCGCGCCTTGCAGGCAACCGGCAAGACTCTGGAAGCCCGGGAGATCTTCGCGCCGTTGAGCGCGGATTTTCATTTCTACGGTCAACTGGCCAGCGCCGAACTGGCCGACGAGCATGTGATGAGCGCAGCGGTACCGGCTTACAAACCCGACGCAAGGGCGATCAAAGAGATGTCGGCAATACCCGGTGTGCAGCGCACGCTGGCACTGTACCGCATGGATATGCGCAGCGAGGCACTGGAAGAATGGCGCTGGGTGCTGCGCAATTTCAACGACCGGGAGTTGCTGACCGCAGCCGAGATCGCCAGTCGCAACGAGATGTACGACCGCGCCATCGGTGCCGCGGACAAAACCGTCAGCGTGCATGATTTCAGCCAGCGTTATCCCGCCCCGTACCGTGCCGAATTGCAGGAGCACCTGCGGGAGCACGGCCTGGACGAGGCCTGGGTGTACGGTCTGATGCGCCAGGAAAGCCGCTTCGCCACCAACGCGAAATCCGAGGTAGGCGCCTCCGGGCTGATGCAGATCATGCCGGGCACGGCGCGCTGGGTGGCCAAGAAACTCGGGCTGAAGAGTTATCGCAATGCGCTGATACACCAGCTCGACACCAATCTGCGCATCGGCACCTATTACATGAAATCGGTGCTGTCCCGTTCTGAAAACAACCCGGTAATGGCTTCGGCGGCATACAATGCCGGACCCTCCCGGGCGCTGCAATGGCGGGCTGACAAGCCGCTTGAGGGCGCGATCTATGCCGAGACCATCCCGTATGATGAAACACGCGACTATGTGGAAAAGGTGATGAGCAACACGCTGTATTACGACAACCAGTTCGGCGCCGCACCGCGCACGCTCAAGCAGCTGTTGGGCGTGATACCCGCCAGGACCGCGGACAGCCCGCCGGTGAATGGCAATGACAAGTGATGCAAGGATCTATTGCGTCGGCGGCGCTGTGCGCGACCGCCTGCTCGGGCTGACCGTCCAGGATCACGACTGGGTGGTGGTGGGCAGCACACCGGAACAGATGGTGGCGCAGGGCTTTCAGCCGGTGGGCAAGGATTTCCCGGTGTTCCTGCATCCAACGACGCATGAAGAGTACGCGCTGGCGCGTACCGAACGCAAGACCGCGCGCGGCTACCAGGGATTCGCCGTGTATGCCGCGCCGGATGTCACGCTGGAACAGGACCTGCTGCGCCGCGATTTCACCATCAATGCGATCGCCCAGGAATTTGATGGCGAGCATGCCGACGGCAAACTGATCGACCCGCACAACGGCATCGCCGACCTGCACGCCGGCATCCTGCGCCATGTCAGTGCTGCGTTCGGCGAGGACCCGGTGCGCATCCTGCGCGCGGCGCGTTTCGCGGCGCGTTTCGGTTTCAGTATCGCGCCGGAGACACTGGCATTGATGCGCGGCATGGTGGACAACGGCGAGGTTGATGCGCTGGTCGCCGAGCGCGTCTGGCAGGAACTGGCGCGCGGACTGATGGAGAAAAATCCGTCGCGCTTTTTCGAGACACTGCGCAGTTGCGGCGCGCTGGCGAAGATCATGCCCGAGGTGGACGCGCTGTTCGGCGTACCCCAGCCGGAAAAATATCATCCCGAGATCGATTGCGGCATCCACACCATGATGGTGATCGATGATGCAGCACAGCATGACTACCCACTGGAAGTGCGCTACGCCGCGCTGACCCACGACCTGGGCAAGGGCAACACGCCAAAAGACATTCTGCCGCGCCATATCGGACACGAGTTGCGCAGCGTGGAACTGGTGAAGCAACTCTCGCAACGGTTGCGCGCCTCCAGCGAATGTCGCGAGCTGGCCCTGCTGGCTGCGCGTTATCACGGCGACATCCATCGCGCAAAGGAATTGCGCGCCGAGACCGTCATCAAACTGTTCCAGTCTGCGGATGCCTGGCGCCGCCCGGAACGATTCACGCAGCTGTTGCAGGCGTGCGCGTCGGATGCGCGCGGACGCACCGGCCATGAACAGGACGACTATCCCCAGGAGGAGTATCTGCTGCATCTGCTGTCCGTCGCGCGCGCGGTGGACGCAGGCGAGATCGCCAGTCGATTGACCGACAGCAGTGCGATCGCGGCGGCGGTACAGCAGGCACGCACCGACGCGATCTCAGCATGGGTCGGGCAAGCGCGCAATTGAACCTGGCGCACTTCGACGACCCGGCTACGAATGCTACACTACGCAAAATTCGCCAACGCCAGCAAGCTGCGGCGGCGATAATATGCCTGATGGTCGACGCATGCCGTTCACAACCGGCATCGCAATATGCTAGAGTTTGGCCTACATACCCATTTCGCAACACGAAAACGGAACTGCGCAGCACGTTTCAATACACAGATAATCTTGCGGACTGGCAATGAAAAAATTCCTCATCGCGGCGTTGCTTTCAGCGGTATTTATTCCGGCATACGCCAGGGCAGAGCTCAATTACAATTCCATAGACGTGGGCTACGCGACCACCAGTTACAGCGATGGCTCGCCCAACCTGACGGAGCTGAATATCGCCTATTCGGACAGCCTGAGCGACCGTGTCTTTTACCGTGCTGCCCTGGCAAAGAGCAGTCAACTGAATCTTACGAATCAGGGTTACAGAAGGGTGTTATCGATAACGGCCGGCGGGGGTTACCACATGCCGCTCAAAAAGGATATCGATGGTGTCGTGCAGGGAAATCTGACACTGGGCTCCGCCAGCCCGTCCGGAGGCAGCAGCGCAAGCGGCTATGATCTCGGTGCGGGGGTACGCGCACAGTTCATGAAAGCACTCGAAGGCAGCTTGCTGGTGGTTCATGCCAGCATCTCGAACGGGATACGCGCCACCGCCGACACCTTCCTCAGCGCGCGCTTCGGCTACAACTTCATTCCGGAGTTACAGATGTACGCAGGCCTGGACCTCAAGTCCGATATCACCACCCACATGGGTCTGCGTTTCTTCTTTTAGCCCGTATCGATATTGCTGCGCCGCGCATCGTCGCGATCAGCCATTCAAAGCAGGCGGCTCAAATCACCCAGCTTGAATCCGGTTAGCGGATCCGACACTCCTGCGGCCTGTCCCGGTTCGCCGTTTTTCCCCAATGCCATGACCTTGAACAATTCGCCCATCTCGGCCGGGCTGGTCAGTTTCTGCAGTTGTGCGGACAGCGGCAGGTAATCGCGCACCTGTTCCGGCGCGGTGTCCTGCAGCAGGGTGGTGATGCCGCAGTTGATCAGGAAGAATGCCTGCGAGGTGTAACCGGCGAGTTCCAGACCGGCATCGATGCCGCATTCGGCGATGTCGGTGAAATTCACATGGGCGGTGATGTCCTGCAAACCGGGCAGCAAGAACGGGTCATCGTGCGCGTGGTGGCGGTAGTGGCACATCAGCGTGCCGGTGCGGCGCTGCGGATGATAGAACTCGCGCGCGCCGAAACCGTAATCGATAAACAACAGCGTGCCTTGCTCCAGCATTCCGGCGAGGCTGTTGACCAGGCCGCGCGCAGCCAGGCAGATCTCGCTGAGATAGTCATCCGGCACGCTGATTTTACGGGCAGCTTGCAGCAGTACAGCATCGCTGATAGTCCGTTCCTGCCAGATGAAACCGTGATCGCCGGACACCACACCACGCTCGGTCAACGCACTGTCGCGCCAGTGCACCAGATGCACCGGCAACGCATCGAGCACCTCGTTCGCGACGACCGCGCCGCTGAACTTTTCCGGCAGTTCATCCAGCCACGCCACGCGCGCCAGCAGATGCGGCAGGCGCTCGCGCAGCAACGCCTGCTGGCGTTCGCGCAGGTCGGCGCTGACCTCGAGGATCGCATAGCGGTCCGGCAGACTGTCGAGTTGTTCCAGCTCCGCCAGCATGTCCGCCGCCAGCTTGCCGCTGCCCGCGCCCAGTTCCAGGATATGCGGCGCGCTGTTCGTCATGATCTCGGCGATTTGTTTTGCCAGGGTGCGCCCGAACAGCGGCGAGAGCTCCGGCGCGGTGATGAAGTCGCCCGCTGCGCCGAATTTGTGCGCGCCCGCCGCGTAATAGCCCAGGCCGGGTGCGTACAGCGCCAGTTCCATGTAGCGCGCAAAGGAGATCCAGCCGCCCTGCGCGGCGATGTCGCGGCGGATGGATTCGGTCAATAATGCGCTGTGTCGCGCGGCTTCGGCGCCGGGTGCGGGCAGGTTGGCGGGCATGGTCAGGTATAATTCCCGAAGCAGTCGGTTTTAACGGGATGGCCGAGTTTAATGGAGTACGAGTTTAATGGAACAAGGGATGCAGGGCAAAGCGATATTGGTGACCGGTGGAGCGAAACGGGTGGGCGCGGCGATCTGCCGCCGCCTGCACGCGGCCGGCGCAAACATCGCGATCCACTACCGCAGCTCGGCAGCGGAAGCTCAGGCGTTGTGCGCGGAACTGAACGCGCTGCGTCCGGACAGCGCGGCGGTATACCAGGCCGACCTGCTCGACCTGCACGCGCTGCCGCAACTGGTGGGCATAATCGTCAAGGATTTTGGCCGGCTGGATGCACTGGTCAACAATGCCTCCAGTTTTTACCCCACGCCGCTGGCGGATATCGACGAGCAACAATGGCAGGACCTGCTCGGTTCCAACCTGCAAGCGCCGCTGTTCCTGGCGCAAGCCGCCGCGGCCGAATTGCGCCGCCGTCATGGCTGCATCGTGAACATCGCGGACATCCATGCCGAACGACCGATGCACGGGCATCTGTTGTACAGCGTCGCCAAGGCCGGCCTGGTCGCGCTGACCAAAAGTCTGGCGCAGGAAATGGCGCCGCAGGTGCGCGTCAACGCCGTCGCCCCCGGTGTCATCGTGTGGCCGGAAGGCGCGGCCTGGATGGACGAAGAGCAACGCCGCAAGATCGTCGCGCATACCCTGCTCAAACGCGAGGGTGAACCGGACGACATCGCACGCACGGTACAATTCCTGATCAACGATGCGCCTTACATCACCGGACAGGTTATCTCCGTTGATGGCGGACGCAGCATCAACTTATAAAGTTTATGAACGACCTTACACAGCCCATACACTTCGAAAAACATTCGACCAACTTCAACCGCCTCAAGGGGCGGCTGGAACACCACGTCGGCAGGGCGATCGCCGATTTCAACATGATCGAAGACGGCGACAGCGTGATGGTGTGTCTGTCCGGCGGCAAGGATTCGTACACGCTGCTGGATATCCTGCTCACGCTGCGCAAGCGCGCACCGATCGATTTCCGCATCGTCGCGATGAATCTCGACCAGAAACAGCCGGGCTTTCCCGCCGACGTGCTGCCGAACTACCTGAAGCAGCTCGGCGTGGAATATCACATCGAGACCCAGGACACCTATTCCATCGTCAAGGAAAAGATCCCCGAGGGCAAGACCACCTGCTCGCTGTGTTCGCGGCTACGGCGCGGCATCATCTACCGCGTGGCGGGCGAACTCGGCGCGAACAAGATCGCACTGGGGCACCATCGCGACGACATGATCGAGACGCTGTTCCTGAACATGTTCTTCGCCGGAAAACTCAAGGCGATGCCGCCCAAGCTGGTCACCTACAAGGGCGACCACATCGTGATCCGGCCGTTGGCCTATTGCTCGGAAAAGGACATCGCCCGCTTTGCGCGCGGCATGGAATTCCCCATCATCCCGTGCAACCTGTGCGGCGCGCAGGAGAACCTGCAGCGCCAGAACATCAAGGCGATGCTCGCCGCATGGGAGCACGAATATCCCGGCCGCAGCCAAACCATCTTCACCGCGATGCAGAATGTAAAACCATCGCACCTGCTGGACGGCGAGCTGTTCGATTTCAGGAATATGCAACCGGGGGCCGTGGTCGAAGAAGGCGATACCGCGTTCGATCAGGAACTGTAGACACGGCAGGGAACCGACTGCGACCGGGCTTGTCATTATCTGCCTCGGACGGGCAAAGCCCGCGACCCCGCGGTGCATCGGCCGCTACGTTACGGCAATCGCCTGTGATATGCTTGCAGGCAGAAACACTCGGGGTTCCGGCAACGGCGTCCCCGTTGCACACGATCAAAACACCGGTTACTCAACAACACCCTACCGATATTCATCAAGGAGCCAAGTTATGTTATTGCACCGTCTCATCGCACTATCCCTGCTCACTATCAGCTCCACTGCCTTGGCAGACACCGTGGATATCAATCTGCGCGACAGCAGCGCGCAGATTCAATACAGGTCTTCGATGGGTCGCGACGCGCTGGGCAAAACCGAGTTCCATATGGGCGTGCTGTATGTGAACAGCAGAAATGTCATGGGTGATTTCGGGCTGCTGGTCAAGGATGAACTGGGCGACAACGCCCCCGGCTTCTCAGTCGGTGTCGGCTTCAAGGGTGTGATCGCCAGGGTGACCGGCGGCAACCCCGTGGTCAGCGACGCTTCGGCGCTGGCACTCGGCGCGATGCTGCGCTATTCCCCGCCGAGTTCGCGGCGTTTGGGCATCGTCGGACAGGTGTATCTGTCCCCCAATATCGTCACCTTCGGCGATGCCGACCGTTATGTCGAAACCGATGCCAGGCTGGAGTTCGAAGTGATACCCCAGGCGGTTGCCTATCTCGGTTATCGCAGGATAGGTTTCGGTCTCAAGAACAAGCCCTATGCGATACTGGATGAAGGCGCGCATATCGGCGTAAGGATCTCGTTCTAAACTCGGCACACAGCCGGTTGCGCATATCGGCATGTTGCGCGGCCGACCTCTGCACCGGACTTGTTACCCCGCGTTCACCGCGATCTTGAACACCACCTTGCGTATCGCGCCGCTGCTGACCAGCGGCGCGTGCGCATCCTCCGGAAAGAAGATGCAGAAATGATCCGGCGGCGTGGCGATCCACGTCGCGGGCTCATCGTCGAAGAAGCGGATATCCTGCTCCGCGTTGTAATCCCCCACCGGCTGGTGGCAATCGGGCAGTGACTTCCAGCCCATCTCGTCCATACCCTCCAGCACAAACTGAATGTCGATGTAACGGCGGTGGCATTCCAGCTTGGCCTCGGCGCGCGTGCGTCCCGGCACATGCTCGACGATGACGAACAGGTCTTCGCCGACGATGGGATGATGGCCCGGCGCCAGCGCTCGCAGGTCGGTGTGGCGGATGTATTCGAAGGCGCGAAAGAACAGCGGATGCAACTTGCTGTAGCGACCGGCGTTGGCGAGGTTGGAAAAGATCATGCTTGTTTGATTTGGATGAAATAACCAAGGCCAATTATGTCAGCAATCGTAACTTGCAAAAATAAAAAATACTGGTAGAAGAAATTATCAGGCTTAGCAATCGCGTAGCCACAACGAACATTCAAGAGCTTGTATGACCTCCACTTTTGGACTGCAATATCAACTATGCCACAACAATGCCGAATATGAATTTAGAGATTCCGAAAATCTAAAACATTTTTATTGTAACAAGTGCAATGAATTTGTGATTTCGGACTACTCTGACAGGTTTGCTTATTTTAAAATTGGCGGATTCAAGTTTGAAGTGCAACTTTTGTAAGATTGTTTGGAGGCGAGCTGAGATAGTATCCGCGCCTCTCAAACGACCAAGTAAAAGGAGCACAGATGCAGCACTACAAGCAGCTCGCCAGCGAGCAACGATACCAGATTTCCGGTTTGAAGAAAGCAGGTTTGAAGCAGTCGCAAATTGCGGGTGAAGTTGGGGTGGACAAATCCACGATTTCGCGTGAGCTGAGGCGAAACAAAGGCCAGCGTGGATGGCGTCCCAAGCAGGCTCAAGAACTTCGTGATGAGCGCCGCCGCGACTGCACCAATGCCAAACGATTCACTCAAGAAGATTGGAATGGTGTGGAGGCGTTGATTCAACAGGACATGAGTCCGGATCAAGCCGCAGAGCGTCTGGCACTGGAAGGGGGCTTGCGGATCAGTCATGAGACGATCTACCAGCGCATTTACACGGACAAGCGCGGCGGCGGCAAGCTGTGGCAGCACTTGCGTTGCCAGAAGCCGCGCAGGAAGCGATACGCCAGCGGGCAAGAGCGCCGGGGCACGATCAAGAACAGGGTCGGCATTGACGAACGCCCGGAGATCGTGGATCAGAAGACCCGTATAGGCGACTGGGAGGGCGACACGGTCATCGGCAAGAACCATCGTGGCGCATTGGTCACGCTGGCCGAGAGGAAGTCGCGCTATATTCTGGCGGCACCGGTGCCCAGCAAACATGCGGGGGGCGTGACGGTGGCGATAACGCGACTGCTGCGCTCGCACAAACGCAAGTGCCACACCGTAACGCTCGACAACGGGAAGGAGTTTGCTGAGCATGAGAAAATCGCGGCGGCGCTGGAGGCTGATATTTACTTCGCGAACCCTTACTGCTCATGGGAGCGGGGCTTGAACGAGAACAGCAACGGGTTATTGCGACAGTACTTCCCCAAGGGGATGGAATTGACTGGCGTTACCCAGGAGCAGGTGCAATGGGCGGTAGATCGCCTTAACCATCGGCCACGCAAAGTGCTGGGATACAGAACACCGTTTGAGGTATTCTTCGGCAAGACGGTGCGCTACACCAAGCCACCATTAGGCGTTGCACTTCGAACTTGAATCCGCCATTGAATTTGTTGATCGTAAGATGGTGAATCTATGGCGACTGCCCAATAGGCCTCATGGTTCTACAAGCTCACCACGAACGGCCTATGGTTGCTCACTGAACGTCCCCCGTTCGTCCTGAGCCTGTCGAAGGATGTACGGGCATACCATCGCTATCTGCACCCTTCGCCAAACGGGAAACTTCAGCCCAGTCCCCGCGCATCATCGCCTCTTTTTTCTTGCGGCTCCAGCCTTTGATTTGCTGTTCAGCTGCCAAGGCTTCTTCACGTGTTTCACATTCCTGGCTGAACACTAACTCAACAGGTAAACGGCTGGCAGTGTATCCACCGCACAGGCCATTCTGGTGTTCACCAATTCGCTGTTCGGGATTGTCGGTGTGCCCGGTGTAATAGGAGTTATCGGTGCAGCGCAGGATGTAAATCCAGAAGCTCATTACTTTGCGCTCCGTTAGTGTTCACCCTTCGACAAGCTCAGGGCGAACGGGTTTTATGATTATTCAGTTACAAGAATCTGGCCAGCATACCTTTTGACAACTCACCCTGCAGCGGTATTCGCACATGGTGTCCGCTGCCGGGCGCGACACTGAGTGACTCGCCTTTAAGACTGTGCATCTCGGCGAGGTCAATGATACGGTTGCCGGAAGGATGCACGATCTCAAGCCGGTCGCCGACGCTGAATCTATTCTTCACGGCTATCTCGGCGATGCCGTTGGTGCAACTGACGATGTCGCCGACATATTGCTGGCGCGAGCTTTCCGAGTGGCCGCGCAGGTAGTTCTGCTGTTCGTGGGTGTGGTGGCGCTCGTAGAAGCCGTCGGTATAGCCGCGGTTCGCCAGCGCATCCAGCGCGCCCAGCAAACTGTAATTGAACGGGCGTCCTGCGACCGCATCGTCGATGGCCTGCCGGTACACCTGCGCGGTGCGCGCGACGTAATAGACCGACTTGGTGCGGCCTTCGACCTTCAGCGAATCGATGCCGATCTTCGCCAGCCGCTCGACGTGTTCCACCGCGCGCAGGTCTTTGGAATTCATGATGTAGGTGCCGTGCTCGTCCTCCAGCACCGGCATCAGTTCGCCCGGATGATCCTGGCGCGAGATCACGTACACGCGGTCGGCCATCGGGTGGCGCGGCTGGTCCCCGCAATCGGACAACGCGGATTTGCTCAACGCTTTGTCGAAGTCGAAATCTATTTTTTCAGGAGATGATGGAAGCGGCTGTATATCGCCGGTGCCGTTCTCCTCGGCGTTGCCCATCTTGTAATCCCAGCGGCAGGAGTTGGTGCAGGTACCCTGGTTCGCATCACGATGGTTGAAGTAGCCGGACAACAGACAGCGCCCGGAGTAGGCGATACACAGCGCGCCGTGCACGAATACTTCCAGTTCCATGTCCGGGCATTGCTGGCGTATCTCCTCGATCTCGTCCAGCGACAGTTCGCGGGAAAGAATGACGCGTGCCAGCCCGAGCGACTTCCAGAACTTCACCGCGGCATAGTTCACGGTATTGGCCTGTACCGAAAGATGGATGGCCACTTCCGGCCAGCGCTCGCGCACCATCGCGATCAGGCCGGGGTCGGCCATGATCAGCGCATCCGGTTGCATCGCGATCACCGGCTGCATGTCTGCCATATAAGTCTTGACCTTGGCGTTGTGCGGCATCAGGTTGCTGGCGACGAACAGTTTCTTGCCGAGCGCATGCGCTTCGCGTATGCCGGTCTGCAATTCTTCCAGCTGGAATTCATTGTTGCGTGCGCGCAAGCTGTAACGCGGCTGACCGGCATACACGGCGTCCGCACCGAACGCGTAAGCAGTGCGCATTTTGTCCAGCGTGCCGGCTGGGAGGAGGAGTTCGGGGGATTTCATAATGCCCCTCTCCCTAACCCTCTCCCCTCGGGGAGAGGGAATTGAATGAGCGAAATACGCCAGACTTTCCCTCCCCCGCTTGCGAGATAGGTTGGCCAAAGGCCGGGAGAGGGAATGGTGGTGAACTTTTCATTTCGACAATCCCAGTCGCTTCCAGATCTCCAGCGACGGCGCAGCATGATTCAGGGTGTAGAAATGCAAACCGGGCGCGCCGCCGGCGAGCAGCCTCTCGCACAGACCGGTGACGACATCGAGCCCGAATGCCTGCACCGAGTCGTTGTCGTCGCCATAACCTTCCAGTGTTTTTCGCATCCAGCGCGGGATCTCCGCTCCGCAGGCATCGGAGAAACGCGCCAGCTGCGCGAACTTCACGATGGGCATGATGCCCGGCACGACCGGCACGCTGACGCCCAGCTTGCGGCTCGCTTCAACGAAGCGGAAATAACCGTCCGCATTGTAGAAATACTGGGTGATCGCGGAATTCGCACCGGCATCGACCTTCCGTTTAAAGTTCAGTATGTCATCGTATGCCGATCTGGCCTGCGGATGAAATTCCGGGTAGGCCGCCACCTCGATATGAAAATGTTCGCCGGTCTGTGCGCGGATGTATGCGACCAGATCGTTGGCAAACTGGAATTCGCCTAAGCTGCCCATGCCGGAGGGCAGGTCGCCGCGCAGCGCGACGATGCGCCTGATGCCCATCTCCCTGTAGGTGTTCAGCAGCACACTGATGTTGTCGCGGGTCGCGCCGATACAGGAAAGATGCGGCGCGGCGTGGTAACCCTCGGCCTTGATCTGCCGTATGGTTTCCAGCGTGCGATCCTGCGTGGAGCCGCCCGCGCCGAAGGTCACGGAAAAAAATTCCGGTTTGAGCGGTGCCAGCTGTTTGCGGGTGAGCGCAAGTTTTGCAGCACCCTCGGTTGTTTGCGGCGGGAAAAATTCGAAACTGAATAACGGTTTGTTCATATTGTTCTCATTGTTTGTGTGGCCTGATCAATTGCGCGGCAGCGGAAGACAGCGCCCAGGTAAAGATACTGTAAAGCAGCGCGCCCAGCACGCCGTGCCAGAAACTGTCCACGATAAATCCGCGCAGCACCGAACCGACCAGCCAGAACAGTGTGCCGTTGATGACGAAAATGAACAATCCCAACGTCAGCACCGTGACCGGCAGCGTGAACAACAGCAGCAGCGGGCGTATCAGGGTATTGACCAGCCCGAGGAAGAATGCCGCGATCAGCGCCGCGCCGAATCCGTCTACATGGATGCCGGGAACGAAGCTCGCCACTGCCAGCAAAGCGAGTGCATTGAGTACCCAGATCAGCAGCAACTCGAACTGCAATTTCATTTGCGTTTCCCACTGATTGATTTTGGGCCGGATTTTGCCGCTTTTGCAACTTGTCCGCGCAACGCCGAGCCATACGCAGACTGGCACCAGTCACCCATCTCTGCGGGTGCATCGAGCGTGGCAGGCGGTGCCGACCAGTATGACAACTGCACGGCTCGCCCCTTGCTCTGATACACGAAAGGATGGCAACCGGCCCGTTCGAACTTGGCCAGATTGTCCGCATCGGTCTTGAAGAACAACTCGTCCTCAACGATCAACGCGAACATCAGTCCTTCACGGTAAAGGCCGTGGCCGCCGAACATCTTGCGCGCCGACACAGTTGCCCAAGCCTTCATCAGCTCAATCACATAATCGACAAATTCATTTCGGGAAGCGGTCATATCTATGCAACTTCATAACACGGCGATGCGCTCAATAACGGTAGTGATCGGCCTTGTAGGGACCTTCCTTGGGCACGCTGATGTATGCAGCCTGCTGGTCGGTCAAGGTACTCAACTGCGCGTTCAGCGTGGTAAGTTGCAAACGCGCGACCTTTTCGTCCAGATGCTTGGGCAAGGTGTACACGCCTACCGGATAGTCCTTGTTGCGGGTGAATAGCTCAATCTGCGCGATGGTCTGGTTGGCGAACGACGAGGACATCACATAGGACGGATGACCGGTACCGCAGCCCAGATTCACCAGACGGCCCTCGGCCAGCAGCAGGATACGTTTTTCCGGTTTTCCATTCATGGGAGGGAAGATCACGTGATCGACTTGCGGCTTGATGTTCTCCCACGGGTATTGCTTGAGCGAGGCGACGTCGATCTCGTTGTCGAAATGACCGATGTTGCACACGATGGCCTGGTTCTTCATCTTCTTCATGTGTTCGTGGGCGATCACATGGTAGTTGCCGGTACAGGTGACGAAGATGTCGCCATGTTCGCAGGCGTAATCCATGGTCACCACGCGGTAGCCTTCCATCGCGGCCTGCAGCGCACAGATCGGGTCGATCTCGGTGACCCATACCTGCGCCGACAACGCGCGCATCGCCTGTGCCGAACCCTTGCCCACATCGCCGTAACCGGCGATCACGGCGATCTTGCCGGCCACCATCACGTCGGTGGCGCGCTTGATCGCATCGACCAGGCTCTCGCGGCAGCCATAGAGGTTGTCGAA
>JBBRDZ010000014.1:0-26740 GCA_038203435.1 Burkholderiales bacterium | reverse complement strand
TCGCCCTGCTCTATATACGCCAGCGAACAGCTCTTTTTAAGATGGCCTGATTATTTGCTTTACGTACTTCCATGAAGAACAATCTGAGACAGACCATTTATTTCAGAAACAAAAAAGCCCGACATCGCCGGGCTTTTTCTTCAGAACCATCATTACTTCTCGAACTTCATCACCCCACTCTTGCAGTCCACCTTGATCGTATCCTTCGCGGCGAACTTGCCCTCGAGGATCAGCTTGGCGAGCGGGTTCTCCAGTTGCCCCTGGATCGCGCGCTTCAGCGGACGCGCGCCATACACCGGGTCGAACCCTGCGGCGGCGATCTCGGCCAGTGCTGCTTCGCTGATGTCAATCTTCATCTCCATTGCGGCCAGACGTTTCTCCAGATACTGCAACTGTATCTTCGCGATGGACTTGATATTCTTTTCGTCCAGCGCGTGGAACACCACCACCTCGTCGATGCGGTTGATGAACTCGGGACGGAAATAGGATTTAACTTCGGCCATCACCGCGAGCTTGATGACCTGGTAATCGTCGCCGGACATCTGCTGGATCATCTGTGAACCCAGGTTCGAGGTCATCACAATCACAGTGTTCTTGAAATCCACGGTGCGACCCTGGCCGTCGGTCATGCGCCCGTCGTCCAGCACTTGCAGCAACACGTTAAACACGTCGGGGTGCGCCTTCTCCACTTCATCGAGCAGGATCACGCTGTACGGCTTGCGGCGCACGGCCTCGGTCAACCCACCGCCTTCTTCATAACCGACATAGCCGGGCGGCGCTCCGATCAGGCGTGCAACGGAGTGTTTCTCCATGTATTCGCTCATGTCGATGCGGATCAGGTGGTCTTCGGAATCGAACATGAATCCGGCCAGCGCTTTGCACAGCTCGGTCTTGCCCACGCCGGTGGGGCCGAGGAACAGGAAGGAGCCATAGGGGCGGTTCGGATCGCCCAAGCCGGAGCGTGAACGGCGGATCGCATCCGACACCAGCTTGACCGCTTCGTCCTGACCGACCACGCGCTCGTGCAGCTTGTCTTCCATGTGCAGCAGCTTGTCGCGCTCACCCTCCATCATCTTGGATACCGGGATGCCGGTGGCGCGACTCACCACTTCGGCGATCTCTTCCGCGCCCACCTGGGTACGTAGCAGCTTGTTCTTCTGCCCATCTCCTTCCGCCTCGCGCTGCGCGGCTTCCTTTAATTTAGCCTCAAGCTGCGGCAGCTTGCCGTATTGCAGCTCGGCAACTTTTTCCAGCTTGCCTTCGCGTTGCAACGTGACCATCTCGGCGCGCACCTTTTCGATCTCTTCCTTGAGGTTGGCGGTGCCCTCGGCCGCGCCCTTCTCAGATTTCCAGATCTCTTCAAGGTCGGCGTATTCGCGTTCGAGTTTCTTGATCTCGTCCTCGATCAGCGCATGGCGTTTCTTGGAGGCTTCGTCCTTTTCTTTTTTCACCGCTTCGCGCTCGATCTTGAGCTGGATCAGGCGGCGCTCGAGTTTGTCCATCACCTCGGGCTTGGAGTCGATCTCCATCCTGACGCGCGCGGCGGCCTCGTCGATCAGGTCGATGGCCTTGTCGGGCAGGAAGCGGTCGGTGATGTAGCGATGCGACAGCTCAGCGGCGGCGATGATGGCCGGGTCGGTGATGTCCACACCGTGGTGCAACTCGTAGCGCTCGCGCAGTCCGCGCAGGATCGCGATGGTGGATTCCACACTGGGTTCGTCCACCAGCACTTTCTGGAAGCGGCGCTCCAGCGCGGCATCTTTCTCGACGTACTTGCGGTATTCGTCCAGCGTGGTCGCGCCGACGCAATGCAGTTCGCCGCGCGCCAGCGCCGGCTTGAGCATGTTGCCCGCATCCATCGCACCCTCGGCCTTGCCCGCGCCGACCATGGTGTGCAGCTCGTCGATGAACACGATGGTCTGGCCTTCATCCTGCGCCAGCTCCTTGAGCACGGCTTTCAGGCGTTCCTCGAATTCGCCGCGATACTTGGCACCGGCGATCAACATCGCCATGTCCAGGCTCAACACTTTCTTGTTCTTCAATGACTCGGGCACTTCGCCGTTAACGATGCGCTGCGCGAGTCCCTCGACGATGGCGGTCTTGCCCACGCCGGGTTCGCCGATCAGCACCGGATTGTTCTTGGTGCGGCGCTGCAGCACCTGGATCGCGCGGCGTATCTCGTCGTCGCGGCCGATCACCGGGTCGAGCTTGCCTTGTCTGGCGCGCTCGGTCAGGTCGATGGTGTATTTCTTCAGGGCTTCGCGCTGACCTTCGGATTCGGCGCTGCCGACCGACTCGCCGCCGCGTACCGCATTGATGGCCTGTTCCAGCGGCGCTTTTGCCACGCCATGCTGCTTGAGCAACCGCCCGGTCTCGCCCTTGTCTTCACTTGCCGCAAGCAAAAACATCTCGGAAGCAATGAACTGGTCGCCGCGCTTCTGCGCAGCCTTGTCGGTAAGGTTGAGCAGATTGGTCAGGTCGCGCCCCACCTGCACTTCGCCGCCGTGACCTTCGACCTTGGCCAAGCGCCCGACAGCGTCCTTCAATGCGGCCTTGAGCGGCGTGACATTGCCGCCGGCGCGTGACAACAACGAGGCGGCGCCGCTGTCGGCGTCGTTAAGCAGAGCCAGCAACAGATGCTGGGGCTCGATGAACTGGTTATCCGCGCCCACGGCCAGACTCTGCGCATCTGAAAGGGCCTGTTGGAATTTTGTTGTAAATTTGTCGAAACGCATGCTGAACTCCTTGATTGGGCAATTGTCCTTGTAATGGAGAGGGTTAGCACGGATTTCAAGTGGCAACAGCGAATTAGCCGGGTGCCTCCCCCGAAAAAATATGTTCGATAAAGTATAATCTCACCCGCTAGATCAGCATCCGTCCCGGTAGGACAGACCGGATGATCGTCCCGCTTGTTGATTGGATTTTCACCGCATTGAAAAAGAGCACGATATGAACAACACAACTTCGATAACCATACTGACTGGCACCCTGGGTCTGGTGATGGCATTTTTTACGCCTGCAGCCCTTGCTGACGATCAGCGCTTCAGCCTGTCCACCCAATTCGACAACAGCACCAATCAATATGAATCCGGCCCCTGGGTATTCAAGCTGACCGTGCCTGCAAGCTCCGGCAGCGTGGTTCCGGGGATAGACGGTATCCGATCCGGCAGTGCTGCCGGCAAATCGGCTCTGCCGGATACCGTGGCCGCCGCAACCTATAACCTCTATCCGGGCAGCGCATCCAGCCCGGAGATCGACCTGACTGGCAAGGTCAAGGTCAATATCGCGGACACTTACACTTCTTTCGGACTGAACCACAACGACTATGCCGCACAGATGGACGTTTACCAAAATCTGGACAGGTTCACCGCAAAAGGATCGCTGGGCTCCAGAGTACTGGGCAACCCGGCCGGCATCACATTGAATCCGTTGCTGTACGGCTCTTTCGGCGGCAGTTACAAGCTCACCGACAAGACCAGCACCGGTGTGGACATGAGCCTGTCCCAGGACCCAACCTCGGCAGTCCAGCAGGAACTGAGCGCATACGTCAGTTACAAACTCGACGAAAAATTCAAGGCGCGCGGTTATGTGCTGCGCGGGCTCAGCAACGGTACGCAGAGCAACGTGGTGGGCGGACAAGTCGATTACGGTTTCTGACGATCTGCGTTGCAAGGTCAAACGCCGGGCTGCTGCCCGGCTTTTTCTTGCCTGACCATCAGACCAGGTTGCGGCTGTGCGATTTCCCAAGACAGCCCCGCCTGGGTTAATCTGTGCTTCTTTCAAACCGGTCAGAGGAATATCCATGCCTGAGCCCGAACTCGCCGACATCATCCATCGCAATGTCGTCAGCTCATTTGACGAAGATCTGCGCAGCGGCGATGTGAGCGCGCAATTGTTGCCGGACACGGCCTCGTCCGCGCAGATCGTCACGCGGCAGCCCGGTGTGCTGTGCGGAACGGCTTGGGCCGATGAATGTTTTCGCATGATGGACCCGGCCTGCACGATCACCTGGCTGGCGGCAGACGGCAGCAGGATCGCGCCGGGACAAACGCTGTGCGAAGTCCGTGGCCGCGCGCATGGAATGCTCAGCGCCGAACGCAGCGCGCTGAACTTCATGCAGACCCTGTCCGGCACGGCCACGCGTACCAGACAGTACGTGGATGAGGTGGCCGGCATCAACGTCATGATCATGGATACGCGCAAGACCCTGCCCGGCTTGCGCCAGGCCCAGAAATACGCGGTGCGCGTGGGTGGCGGATACAATCAGCGCATCGGCCTGTACGACGGGATACTGATCAAGGAGAACCATATCGCAGCGGCCGGCGGCATCAAGCCGGTGCTGGCGCAGGCGTTCCGGCTGGCCAAGCCGGGCATCAGCGTGCAGATCGAAGTGGAAAACCTGACGCAACTCGATGAAGCGTTGGATGCCGGGGCCAAATTGATCTTGCTGGACAATTTCGACCTGGACAACCTGCGCGCCGCAGTTCAGCACACCGGAAAACGCGCCGAGCTGGAAGCCTCCGGCGGTATCACCCTGGAAAGTCTGCGCGATGTTGCGCTGACCGGCGTTGACCGGATCTCGATCGGCAACCTGACCAAGGATCTGCAGTCCATCGACTTGTCGATGCGTTTCACCTGAATCAACAATACCCTCTCCCCCAGCCCCTCTGGTGGAGTTGCTAGCCATTCGACTAGGCGGCAAAGCCGCCAAGTCGCTGGTTATCTCGCAAGCGGGAGAGGAGTGAACGGAGAACACCATGTGCCAACTGCTCGGAATGAACTGCAACACGCCGACCGACATCTGCTTTTCCTTTACCGGATTCCAGCAGCGCGGCGGGGCGACCGACGTGCATGCGGATGGCTGGGGCATCGCATTCTTCGAGGGCAAGGGTGTGAGGCTGTTCCTCGACCCGCTCCCCTCTGCCCATTCGCCGATCGCCGAACTGGTTGCCAAATATCCGATCCACTCGCTGAACGTGATCGCACATATCCGCAAGGCAACGCAGGGTGTGGTGACATTGGAGAATACGCATCCGTTCATGCGCGAGCTGTGGGGACGCTATTGGGTGTTCGCCCACAACGGCAACCTGCCGGAGTTCCAGCCGGAACTGGACGGCAGCTTCCTGCCGGTCGGAAACACCGACAGCGAACTGATTTTCTGCTGGCTTTTGCAAAGCCTGCAACAGAGATTCGGCGTTAGCCCTCCCGAACGCGATCAATTGTTCGCCGCATTGCATGAACTCATCTATCCGCTTTCCGGCATGGGAATCTTCAATTTCATGTTGTCGAACGGTGAATGCCTGTTCGCGCATTGCTCCACCGAGTTGAGCTACCTGCTCCGCCGCGCGCCGTTCAATGTCGCGCACCTTAAGGATAATGATGTGATGGTGGATTTCACCGAGTTGACCAAGCCGGACGACCGCGCGGCGATCATTGCTACCCAGCCGCTGACCGACAACGAGCCGTGGGTCACGATGCCACCCGGTTCATTGTGGATGTTCCATGAGGGAATAGTGATCAGCCATCTTGCAACACTGCCCAGCCCGGTCAAATCGCTTTCCGGGATTGAAACCCGCTTGTAGGAGAGGGCGCTGCATGTGTTGTTGGGGCTTCAGCCGCTTAGTGTCAATTCCCAGATTGCTGCGTAGTGGCTTGCCTGCCTTCGGTACAACCATGGCGTATCCCGTGCGGGTGATGCCCGCGACCCTACGACGAGCTCAGGGCGAACGGGATATGTTTGTCGCGGGCATGGCCCGCTACAGCAGATTGAATATTTTCATTACGCCCCCATGTTGTCCCCAAGACAAACCGTAAGGAGCATCATGAGCGAGTCACTGCACATCGTCTGCCCGCATTGCGACGGGGTTAACCGCGTGCCCGCCGACAAATTGCACGGCAACCCCAGCTGCGGCAAATGCAAAAAAGCGCTATTCGATGCCCATCCGGCTGAACTGACGGCCGACAATTTTGCGGAACACATCAACCGCAGCGACATTCCTGTGCTGGTGGACTTCTGGGCACCGTGGTGCGGCCCGTGCCGGATGATGGCACCGGCCTTCATCCAGGCGGCAGCCCAGCTCGAACCGCAGATGCGGCTGGCGAAACTGAATACCGAAGAGGCGCAGGAGCTCGGTGCGCGCTACAACATCCGCAGTATTCCCACGCTCGCGCTGTTCAAAGGCGGTCGCGAAGTGGCACGTCAAGCCGGCGCGATGGATGTCACCGGCATAGTGCGTTGGGCGCGCGGCAAGGTCTGATTGCAGCAGGGCAAAAAAACGGGCAGCCTCACCAGGCTGCCCGTTTTGATTCGACCGGTCGTTGTCGTTGCTACGAACCGATCATGCAACTGTTCCCGTTCTTGTCGTTCATGATGATGTCCATGCTGCCTCCCATGAAGCCCGGCGTTTCCGACAGCAGCTTCAAGATCAGACTGTCGTCATAGCCGGTATCTCCCTTGAACAGATCCAGGGACTTGTCGCCCATGGTCAGGACCACGTGTCCATCAAGCACCGTCACGTAAAAGCCCGGAGCACCCCCCGCATCCGCATCAGCGCCAAACAGTTTGTCCTTGTCGAACGGGATACTGTCCGGACGAGGCGAGTCGTTGTCGGTGATGGCCGGAGGGACCACGATGATTTGCACCGGCTTGCCGGAATCGCGGGCGAGAATGGCGGCCTGCTGCAAAGCCACGGTGAACGATCCACCCGGCGCAACCATCACCACTTCACCTGCCCATACATAGACACCCGCTCCATCCAGCGGATCGCCGGTGGTCGCACCGGGATTGCTCGCCCCGCTCGCGCAGGGACCGTTGCACCAAGCGTCGAAGCCGGTGCCGCGTATGCCTATCGTGGCGGTAGCGACATTGAAGCGGTAGTTGTCATGATTGACCCGGCCGATCAGGCCGGTGACCACACGCACCCCACCCTTGAGCAAGCGCCAAACCGCACTCTCCTCGGATTTTGCTTTGTCGTATTTGAATTTCTCCACGAGGAACTGCGTGCCGGCCTGCAAGGTAATGCGGCCCTCATCACGGAACGCCACCACCGCGTAGGATTTCTCGCCGGTGACCAGGGTGTCGCCTTCATATACCGGTGCACCTAACGGCAGTTTGCGCTCTTTGCCAGACGCTTCCCTGGCCGATAACTCGCCGCGCGCCAACATCACCCGTCCCACCACAGGTGAGGCCGTTGCTTGTGGTTTGGTTGCCGCCTTGGCCTCGGCTTCGTCATCCAGACAGTCCTTGGTGGCGCACAAGCGCGTCGAGAAATCCGTTCCGCGTATACCGATGGTAGACGTCGCCGCGCGCAGCTTGTAAGCATCCGCATTGCCACGTTTGCCGATCAGACCGGTCACGGTGCGGAAGCCGCCCTTCAACAACCGCAGCACGATGTTGTCCGACTGCGGTGCTTCCTTTTTGAACTGGTATTCCTCGATGCGCAGATTGGAATTGGGGCGCAGCGTCATCCGCGTGCCGTCATTCATTTCAACCTGGGCATAGCTGTTCTTCGCGGTGATGAGCATATCGCCAGCATACACTTCCGACTTCGGGCCGACCACACTGACCGTGCCGTCGACGCGTTGCACCACCAGCGCACCGCTCATATTGCCAATGTGGCCGGCCGCTTCCCCGGCTGCCTGAGTTGCTGTTGTAAACAACATCAACACTGCTGAAAATAACACGCTGGCGGTTTTCATCATGTACCCCATCAGAAGGTTGCGTTCAAGCTTAGATGCGCGCGCGTATCACCCGCGAGCTGCAGCGGGTCGGTACCGGCTTTCATGATCCTCGCCAGGTCGGCGCGCACCGACAAGCGCTCACGGTAATATGCGCGCAAGCCGATCCCCGCACCCGCTATGGTGACCTTGGCCGGATCATTGTTTTTGGTCACCTGGCCCGCATCGTAGAACGCCAATGCGCGCATCTTGAAATCGCCCTTGCCGAAATCAGGCGTATAGCCTTCCAGATTCAGGCGCGCACCCTTGTCCCCGCCCTCGCTGCCCTCGGAAAAGCCGCGCACGCCGTCGGCGCCGCCCAGACGTAACTGCTCGCCCAGTATCAGCACGTTGCTGCTCCACTGGCCGTTCAACGTGCTGCGAAATTGCCAGTCGGTGCCGATCAGGCGCGAATAGTTGCCGCCATAGCGCACCACTCTGTAATGCGCATCAGGCATCAGCGTCGCGGTGGGATCATATGCGGCAAAATCGGCGGGCTGGCCCTTGCTCAAGTTGGGCAGGTTCGCCGACAGCGAGCCGTTGAAGCCCAGATCGGTTTTGGCATATTTGCCCTGTGCCGTGTAGCTGATACTGACCGGCAACACCACGATCTCGTTATAAAGTACTGTGTTGGAACTGATCTCTTCAATACGCCGGAAATCGCGCCAGTCCAGACCGAATGACATGCGCGGTTCGAACACGCCAACGCGATCCAGCATCAGGTTGTAGCGCGTGCTCAACAGTTTGCCGCCCCCCTGGAAATTGGACAGGCCGCCGACGATCGCATTCACGTTGGAATATCCACCAAACACTTCCAGACTGCTGGCGAGGCGATAGAACGGAATCTTGTAACTGCCGCCCAGCACCTTCACCCGGTCGGGATATTGCGGTGACGTGACATATTGCAGATTGGCGACATGGTCCCTGTCGAACAGATTGGCATAGCGATAAAACAATCCAAGGCGGGCGCGACCGGTTTCCGGCGACCCGGTGTTGTCGAGCGAGACGCCCCAGCTGGATGGCTTGCTGTCGGTGACGAACACATTGGCATCCAGCACATCATCGGCTTCACCCGCTTTCATCACCACATTCATCTGGCGCGCGGGATTCTCGTTGGCGAGCTTCAATTCGCGCGCGACCTGCCGGGTTCGGGGCGCACTTCCGCTGCGCACCGACGGGATCGCATTCAGCACATTGGCCTCGCTGACGAACTGGTTGTCCTTGACCGTCACTTTGCCATAGTGGGTTTCCACCACCCGAAAATGCACCGTGCCCTTATCCAGTTCCTGTTCCGGCAACAGTACGCTGACCGCTGAATAGCCGCGCTTTGCATACAGGTTCTCTATAGCCTCCAGCGCATGTTGTACATCGGAGAAATCCTTGTTTGCGCCCACATAGGGTGCGACCGCCGCCTCGATCTCGGTTTGCCTCAGCAACTTCACGCTCTCCACGACATAGCGTTCGATGGTGAAGCGCAGCACCGCCTGATCTGCAGCGGGTGCCATTTCAGCAGGCGCAGCCGATGCGGCATACGGCGCGATCAACGTCACTCCAAACAGCGCAACGAGAACCAGTTTATCTTTCATAAAATATCCTGCCCTCGGTTAATTGCACATCGGCAATGTTTGAGTGGTTGAACCCGGGGTGCCTTCGGCGCTCGCCAGTGCTTCCTGCAAGGATTTCTTCCGCTGATCGAGCAGATATATGATCTGATCGATCTCCGTCGGCAGCACCGGAACTATCTGGGAAATGAAGCTGGATAGCAATGGCATGGTGACACCCTCGACCATGTACCAGACCGATCCCGAACCCAGGCTGCCGGAGATGTCCCAATTCGGGTTGACATTGCCGTTGGCAGCGGTAGCCGAGTTGAAGTTGGCGATCTTCATCATGTCAGCAGTGTTCATGCCGGTAGCGCCGAGGTTGGAAGGAGCATAACTCGCGGCAGCATCGCTACCTATGCCAGATGACACACTTGTTCCTGCGGCCGTGGTATTCCAGAAACTGTTGGTGACGCCGACACTGCCCCCATATGCTGCGTTATAGCCGACCAACCCGCCTGCCGAACTGATCCCAACCACACCTGTGCTGGCGTAGCTTGTTCCGATATTACCGTAATTGCTACCCACCAGCCCGCCGACCGCACTGCTGCCGCTCACTGTGCCGCCGCTGACATAGGTGTTGACGATGGTGCCGCCGTTATAGCCCGCCAAGCCGCCAACCTGACTGCTGCCGCTCACCGTGCCGTTGCTGACGAAACTGTTGCTGATGCTGGCACCAGATACGACACCTGCTGTCGTCGCATAGCCATAATTGTATCCAACCAGCCCGCCAACGCCAGTACCGATCCCGGATACCGTGCCGGTACTGGCGTAGCTACCACTGATCTTGCCGTTGTTATAGCCTACCAGTCCGCCGGCATACGCGGCACTACTGGTGGCGGTAGAACTGACCGTGAAATTGAGGACATGGCTGTTGCTGCTAATCACGCCGTCGTTATAGCCGACCAGTCCGCCGACATAGCTGTTTGCAGTCACCGTACCGCCGTCCACGAAACTGCTGCTGATCCGTCCGCCATATAGCTGTATGACCGCAGAATTCGAATAGGAATTAGTGTATTCGTTGCCGTTATAACCAACCAGTCCGCCGACATTGGCGTAGCCATCAACCTGGGTACCGATCACGGAACTATTGCTGATGGGTACGCCGTTCCAACCGGCCAGACCACCGACATCGTTATTGCCGCCGACGATCGCGTTGATCACATGATTATTGTCATAATAGGCAGCTGCATTGAAGCTATACGCAATACGTCCGACCAGACCGCCCACGTTGTTGTTGCCTGACACGGTGGTAGCGGTGACGGTATTGTTGATCACGACTCCCTCACCGCTGTCGTAGCCTATCAATCCTCCTACATCTTTCCAGCCTTGCACCACCGTACTGCCGTCGACACGGCTGCCGCTGATCGTGCCCTTACTCGTATAGCCTACCAGCCCACCCACGCCACCTACGATAAACGAGTTGCTCGAGCTGCTCGAACCCGTGGTGCTACCGCTCACATTACCATTGGTGACATAGCTTTTGATGATGGTGCCGCCCTTGCTGTTGCCGCTGGAGCTGCTGCCGCGGTTATAGCCCACCAGACCGCCCACTTCGGTTGATCCGGTCACACTGCCATCGTTGGCGCTGTAGTTGATCGTTCCGCTGTAGCTGATCGTGCCGTAGTTGGAGCCCGCCAGTCCGCCGACAGCCGTAGAGCCGGAAACATGGGAACTCAGCACTTTGCTGTAGCTGATCGTGCCGTAGTTGGAGCCCGCCAACGCACCGATCTCGTTGCCGCCTGTCACGCTGGCATTCGACACGATCACCTTATCCACCGTGCCACTCGCGGCGATATAGCCGAACATGCCCAAGCTGTCATTAGACTGGTTGAGAAGCAGATTGGAGATCGTGAAATTGGCACCGTTAAAATGACCGGCCAAATAAGGAATGTAATAATCTGGAAGGTTGGTCAGATCGATGTTAGCTGAAAGATTAAAGGTGTAAGCCTTGTTGTCGGTAAAGCCGAGCAGGTCTTTCATGCCCTGCAAGTCCTTGATGGTGTAACTGTTGCCGCTGCCTGGAAGCGACGCGTAGTTGGCGATGTTCAACAGCTTGCCGCTGTTGAGCCAGTCGGAGAATTGACCGGAGCCATTCCGGGTCACCGTGTCGTTATACAATCCGCCCAACGTGACGAAGTGTTGGCCGTTGATCAATACATTGGTTATATCGTAGTGGGAATTGCTGACCAACCCGAAGTTGGCACCTACCAAGCCGCCATAATTGCTGGTGCCGGTCACGCTGCCGCTGTCGACGTAACTGTTGGAGATTCTCCCGCTAAACATCCCGGAAGTGTTTGTTCCGGCTGTACCGTTATAGCCAACCAAGCCCCCGACGTAGGAAGTGCCCGTCACCGTGCCGCCGCTGGCATAACTGCTGTTGATGGTGCCATTGTTATAACCCACCAGCCCGCCGACGTTGCTGCCTCCGCCTGCGCTGCCTGCGATGCCTGAAACGCTGCTGTTGCTGGCATAGCTGTTGCTGATGGTAGCGTAATAATTTTCTCCTGCCAGACCGCCGACAGAGTTCAGGCCGGTTATGTTCGCACCCACCAGCCCGACATTTTGGATTTTTACTCCGCTCGAACTACCATTCACAAATCCGAACAGCCCTACGTAAGAATCTGTAGGCCGATTGATGGTCAACCCGGAAATCGTATGAACACGCCCGTCGAATTGGCCCGAAAAGTTAGAAGTTGATACGGCACCGATCGGAACGAAGCCTGTGCTGCCCCACATCCCTGAACCTGACGCGGTTTCAGACATGTCGATATTTGCATCCAGCGTGTAGCTCGCTGTCACATCCATCGCCATCAACTGCAACTGGTGTGAGTTGTTGATATTGGTGTTCCATTCGCTTTGCAGGAAGGGACGGGTGTTGCCTTCGCTGATCCACCAGGTGTTGACAAAATCCAGGCCGGTATAACTGGTCGAGGCCAGCGGTGCTGCAGCCACATCGACAGCGCCTGTATTGGTGCCGCCAAAAATGGACGGGTCATAACCTATGCCGAATAAAACGGCAGCACCCGCGTTTGTGGAATCCCAGTAGGTATTGCTTACTACGCCACCACCATAAAAATCGTTGTAGCCCACCACGCCGCCAGTTACAGTTGCAAAACCGCTGACATTGCCGCTGCTGACATAGCTACTGCTGATATTGCCGATGTTGTAGCCGACCAATCCTCCTGCAGAGCCAAAGCCGGCCCCTGATCCCGTGATCGCGACGCTGGTGCCGATCACGTAGCTGTTGCTGATGCTGGCGAGATTATTGGAGTTGCTGCCCACCAAACCGCCGACACGGTAGTACTGGCCCGTCACACTGCCGCCGCTGACGTAGCTGTTACTGATCGTGCCGGAGTTGTTTCCCACCAGGCCGCCGATGCCACCGTATGCACCCGGTACATTTACGGTACCATTGCTGACATAGCTGTTATAGATAGTGCCCGCATTGTTACCCACCAGCGCGCCGACATTGCTGCCCGCCGCCGTCACGCTGCTGTTTGTCAGTCCCACACTCGCAACCAGACCTCCGGCACCGAGTACACCGAATAGTCCGGCGTCACCGCCCGCGCTGTTGATGGTGAGCTTGTCTATCGTGTGCCCCAGACCGTTGAACCTGCCATCGAAACTGAAACTGCCATTACCCACCGGGGTGAAATTGGCAATCGCGGAGGCATCGATGTTTTTCCCGAGCGCGTACGCTCCCGTCAGATTGGTATTCATCGCCTGCAATTGGGTGGCGTTGTTAACCAGCATCCATGCGGTCAGGTTGGCATTGACGTTGCCGGAAAAATCGGTAGGAGATGTATAGGAAGTCGGGTTATAAATCAGGTTAGCCGCTCCGTATATGACCGCTAAAGTACCTCCTTGCAGTGAAACACCGCCTGACGCTCCAAACAGGATAGTGCCGACCCCGGTGCCATTCAGGTCGGCGCGCACCGTCAGGCTGCCTGGATTCTGGAGGGCACCACCCGACTGGATGGCCGCGTTGATCTGGACATTGCGGATCGCATTCAATGTCTAGTGGGTTGTTGCATTCCAGCTCTCCGCATCGTTGACGAAGATGTCTACGTTGCCGGTGCCGCTGGCCAGCGTCTGGATAGTGACGTTGCCACTATTCAAACTGGACGACAGCACGCTATTGGACATGTAGCTGCTACCGTTCAAAGGATCGGCCGCCGCGATCACGAAGTCGGTCGGGTCGATCAGCCAGTTGCCGCTGTTGCCGTGCCGTGCGGCTGTCGTGATATGCGCGCTGTCAGCCACCTGCACGTGCGCCGCCGAAGTGTCGATGGAACCGCCGTTGCCGCTGACCGGCGCGGAGGCATCCAGCGTACCGGTGACATTGACCGTGCCGTCCTGCATGTCCGCCAGCAGGCTGATGGTACCGCCTCCGTTACCCTGCGCGCTGATCGAGCCGCCCGCTTCAACGCGCTGGCTGGCCTTGAACACGATCTTGCCGCCTTGCATCGTCGCGCTGTCCGCGCTGACTGCACCACTGTTACGAACTACCGTTCCAAACAAGCCGAGGCTGCCGGAGCTGGCGATCAATTGTCCGATGTTGGTGACATCACCTGCCGGTGCGGTGATGCTTACCCTGAGATTGGGATCATTGGTGTTGACCAGATCCACGCTGGCTCCTGCAGCCAGCAATATCTCCCCATTGGGCGCGGTGATGATGCCGGTATTTTCGACATTGGGCGCAATCAGGTATATCTCCCCGCCCTGTTGCGCGCCGATGTTACCTGCATTGCTGAGGTTGGCTGCACCGGGCACTGCGGTGAAGTGATAGCTGCCGGCACGGAAATCGGCATCACTGAGATTGAGCGTGGACGCCACCAGCCCGGCCACGTCAACCACGGAGCCGGCGCCGAACAGGATGCCATTGGGATTGACCAGGAACACGCGCCCGTTGGAACTGAGTTTGCCGAGAATATTCGACGGGTCGTTGCCTACCACGCGATTGAGCACGGTAGATGAAGCACTTTGCTGGGCGAAATGGGTGACCTCGCTGGAGCCTATCGAGAAACCCTGCCAGTTAATGATGGTACCGGGCGTATTGGTGACGGTAAGGGTATTGCCGGAAGTGGCGAAGCTGGCACTGCCGCTGGTCACGTTGCCACCCAGCGGATTAGCCTGGGCGGTTTGTACGGAAATGGCCAGCAGCACGGCGGCGTAGACCGGCTTGAGCCGATGCCGCGCCTGTTTGCGCAACTGCCTGTCAGCGGATTTTTTGTTCATGACAATCTCCCCCTTGCCCTGCATCTTGTCTAAACCGGCCATCAATGCCCCGATATTCTCTCTTTTCGGGGGAAAAAACAATAGCTAAAAATTTCCTCGCGTACTGTTGAAACGGAACTGCATGCCTGAAAACTCTGATACTGTATCGCGGCTTGGAATTGGCATGCACAGCATAAACTGGCAACATGTGCCCCGTAACGACATTCAGCGCGCCAAAAAAGGCTGAACACCCCCAATGCCCAACACGCCCAGACACAACCAATTCAGCTTTGTGCCAGCTGCCCAGCCGCAGGGGCAGCTGTCCATCGACCAAGCATTGACGCTGGCCACACAGCTTCAGTCGCAGGGTCGCCTGCAGGAAGCCGAACATCTGTTGCAGCAGATCTTGCAGCAGCATCCCGACCATGCGTTCGCGCTGCATCTGCTTGGTGTGATCGCGCATCAGGTCGGCAAACAGGCACTGGCCGCCGAGTTGATCCAGAAAGCCATCCGGCACAACGGCAATGTCGCGCTGTTCCACGCCAATCTCAGTGAGATATCGCGCCAATTGAAATGCCTCGACGAGGCGGTCGCCCACGGCGAACGCGCGGTCACATTGGAACCGCAGTTGGTGGCGGCGCACAGTAATCTGGGCATCGCCTATTTCGACCGCAAGGATTACGACCGTGCCGAGCATTGCCAGATGCGGGCGCTGGCGATCGCAGCGAACTTTGCGCCCGCGCTGAACAACATGGGCAGTATCCAGCGCGAGCGCAAACACAAGGACGAGGCGCTCGCCTGGTACCGGAAAGCGATCGCGGCAGATGCGCAATATCTCGAGCCTCTGAACAATCTGGGCGCGCTGCTGCTCGAGGAAGACCATATCGAAGAAGCCGTCTCCGCGCTTGAAAAGGCGTTGAGCATCAACCCGAATTATCCCGAGGCGATCTGTAACCGCGGTGGCGCGCATCTGGCGCAGGAGGAAAAGGAAGCCGCCCTCGCCTGTTACCAGCGCGCACTGGCGTTGCGTCCGGTCTACATCGAAGCGCAGATGGGGTTGGCTACCGCGCTGCAGGCGCTGGAAAATCTGCCCGCCGCCGAACAGGCCGCACTGCGCGCACTCCAAGTCGATGCGAACAACGCCAAGGCGCACGCGCTGCTGGGCGGCATCCTTACCGAATTGACGCGCCCCGAACAGGCAGAAGCGGAATACCTGCTGGCATTGGAACTCGACAAGGAATGCGACGACGCCCTGCTCGGTCTCGGGCATCTGTGCATGGAGAACGGCCAGATGGACCGGGCGGAAGAATTGTTCCGGCGCGCACTGGCATTCAAGCCGGACAATCTGGCGGCGCTTATCCACCTCTCTCAGGTGAAAAAAATCAAAGCCGGCGACGACAACTTCGCGGCCCTGATCGAGGAAGAAAAAAAATCAGCAGGATTTTCCGACAACAAGAAATTGTCGCTGCACTTCGCGCTGGGCAAATGCTATGACGACACCCGGGATTACGAACGGGCGTTCCCGCATTATCTTGCCGGCTGCAAGCTCAAGCGCGCAAAACTTGCCTACGATCCTGTCAATTCTGCGCGGCAGTTCGCCGGCGTGACCGAGGTTTTCGACCGGGCCACAATAGAACGGCTGCGCGGCGCGGGCGATCCGTCCGACACCCCGGTGTTCGTGCTGGGCATGCCGCGTTCCGGCACCACGCTCACCGAGCAGATCATCGCCAGCCACCCGGATGTGTATGGCGCGGGCGAGTTGCATGATCTGCTGGCGGTCGCCGAGCGGAATATCGCCGGTGCGCCGGCGCAAACCGCCTTCCCCGATAACCTGCGCGCGCTGGACCGGAGCACGCTCGGCGCGTGGGGCGCGAAATATGTCGCGGGACTGAAGCAGCGCGCCCCGCAAGCAAAACGCATCACCGACAAGATGCCGGCCAATTACCTTGCGCTGGGACTGATTCATCTGATGCTGCCCAATGCGAAGATCATCCACGTCAACCGCAATCCGGTGGACACCTGTTTGTCCTGCTTTACCCGCTTGTTCAACCGCAAGCAGGAACATACTTATGATCTGGCGGAACTGGGACAATACTACGTGCGCTATGCGCGCCTGATGGATCATTGGCGCAGCGTGCTGCCCGCCGGCGCATTTCTCGATGTGCAGTACGAGGATATTGTTGCCAACCAGGAAGCGCAGGCGCGCAAACTGATCGCGCATTGCGGACTGGAATGGAACGATGCCTGCCTGGATTTTCACACCACCAAACGCTCGATCCGTACCGCCAGCGTCACGCAGGTGCGCCAACCGATCTATACTTCGTCGGTGGAACGCTGGCGGCATTACGAAAAATTCCTTGGGCCTCTGCTGGATGCGCTGGGCGATCTCGTTCCCGGTCACCGTGCCGGTACTCCATGAAAAACACGCTCACCACACAACTGGCCGACCTGATCCTTGATATCGATCATCTTGCCATCGCTGTCGAGGATATCGATACCTCCATCGCATGGTATTACTCGATACTGGGTTTCTCTCTGGCTGAACGGGGCGAAGTTTCCGGCGAACACTCCGGCATGCATTATGCGGTCATGAAATCCGGGAAAGCGAACATCGTGCTGACACAGGGCACATCTTCGGCATCCCAGTCTTCAAGATTTCTGGAGAAATTCGGTTCGGGTGTGCAGCATATCGCCTTCGCCGTCACCGATTTGGATCAGGCGATCGACAGGGTAACCAAGTCCGGCGGCATCGCAGAAACACCCGTCGTCAGCGACAGCGGGATACGCCAGGCCTTTTTGCAGCGCGATCCGGCGACCGGGGTGCGCATCGAATTGATCGAGCGGCATGGCGAGTCATTCTCCGAGCAGAATGTGGAACAACTGTTCAGGGCACTTGAAGCCAAAGACCTGTATTGAACCCATGAGCCCATCCACGCCGAATGATCATTGGCTGAATCTGGCGGGGCAATGGAACCGGCTGGGGCCGCCCCTCCGCCCTTGCGCAGAGGATGTAGAGAATTTCCGCCAGGCAATGTCTGACGATGCCGGACGATGCCTGCTGCTGGGTGTCACACCGGAGCTGGCCGATATCTCTGTGCAACTCACCGCGATCGACAATAGCGCCGCGATGATCGACGCTCTCTGGTCCGGCCGACCAGTTGCCATATTGGGCGACTGGCTGGACCTGCCGTTTGCCCCTGCAACGTTCAACACCGTCATCGGCGATGGCTGCCTGGTACTGCTTGCGCAGCCCGTGCAACAGCGGCGGCTGTTCGAACAACTGGTCAGGGTCATCGCGCCCGGCGGGAAGATTTTGCTCAGGGTATTCGTGAGCCCGGAACAAAGTGAAAGCCGCGAGTCGGTTTGCAGGGATGCGCTGCAAGGAAAGATGCGTGGCTTCCATGCGTTCAAATGGCGTCTGTCGATGGCGATCGCGTCGGAGTCGGCGGAACATGGACTGAACGTCGCAGAGACCCATGCGACCTTTGACAGACTATTGCCGGACCGTCAGCAACTTTCCGCAGCCACCGGCTGGCGCATGGACGAAATCGACACCATCGACTTCTATCGCGAGTCCACAACGCGCTACAGCTATCCGACACTTTCACAGGTACGCAAGTTGATTCCGCCCGGACTCAGGGAAACAGGGCTGAAATATGGATCGTATGAACTAGCCGAGCGCTGCCCGATACTGGTACTTGAAGCGCGCCGATGAACCCAGTCCCGAACTTGAACGACAGTATCGCCGAGATCGCATGGCCGCTGATACCGGAACACGGCGGAACGCTGCCCGCGTTGCTCAGGCAACTGGACGACAGCCAGTGGTGGCAGCCCGACCGGCTGCTGCAGAAACAACTTGAACAGTTCGGCCTGCTTGCGGCACATGCGGCGCGGCATTCGCCATTCTTCCGCATCCGTTTCGACGGATTGAGCATCGATCAGCCATGGAACTGTGATTCATTCTCGTCCATCCCGCTGCTGACCCGCGCCGAGTTGATGCTGCAGGCAGAGAATATTTACTGCCGTACACTGCCGCACAAGCACGGGGCAGTTCACAAGATACAGACCTCGGGTTCAACGGGTCAGGTGGTCACAATATTGCGCACAGCAGTCACACATTTGTTTTGGTTGACCCTGTCGATGCGCGATCACCTGTGGCATCAGCGCGATTTCTCCGGCACGCTAGCGGTGATCAAGGCGCTCACGCCCTCGATGGATGATCCCGATCTGGCAGCACGTACCGGCTGGGGGCATCCGGCCACGCTGTTGCTCAAGACCGGACCTTCGTACGCTCAACCCCTGGCGATGGCCGTTGCACAGCAGGTCGAATGGCTAACGCGCCGCGATCCGCATTATCTGCTGACCTATCCTTCCAACCTCGACGCGCTGCTGGATCACTTCGAAGCTGCAGGTGGATTCCCGCCCACATTGCGCCAGGTGCGCACCGTCGGCGAAGCGCTTTCCGACACCACGCGCGAACGCTGCCGCAAACTGGGCGGTATCGGGGTGGTGGACATGTACAGTTCGCAGGAGGTCGGCATCATCGCGCTGCAATGTCCGGTCAGCAGCCATTATCATGTGCAAAGCGAGAGCCTGCTGGTCGAGGTGCTGAACGATGACGGCCGTCCATGCCGACCAGGCGAAGTCGGACGCATCATCATCACCGACCTGCACAATTTCGCCACGCCCATGATCCGCTACGAGATACGCGACTATGCCGAAGTCGCCCCGCCCTGTCCGTGCGGTCGTGGTCTGCTCACGCTGGCGCGCATCATGGGGCGGCGGCGCAACATGGTGGTGTTCCCCAGCGGCGAGCGCCACTGGCCGCTGATCGGCTCGCACGGCTTCAGGGAGATCGCGGACATCAGGCAATACCAGGCCATTCAGCATGCGCTCGACGACATCGAAGTGAAACTGGTGGTGGCACATCCTTTATCCATAGAACAGGAAGCGCGGCTCACCGCCATCATCCAGCGCGCGCTGGGACATGCTTTCCCGTTGCGATTCAGTTACTCCGACCAGGAATTATCCAAGACCAGCGGCGGCAAGTTCGAGGAATTCATCTCACTGATCACTTGATCGCGGCATGCACAACGACTTGATCCGATTGCGCGGACGCATGCCTCATTCCGCGCCAAACCGATATTTTGTCGACATAAAACAATTTAATTGCACTTTTATTTAATTTATGTGCTAGTATTTTTACATATTGTCGACAATCGGAGTTAATCGATGTTGCCCTACACCCCCGAACAAGGCACCCTGGCCGATATCGCCACGCACCGGTTGGCACACAGCATCGTGACCGGCGAGATCGCACAAGGACAGAAGCTGAACGAAGCTGAACTGGCCGAACGTTTCGGCATGGGACGCGGCCCGTTGCGTGAAGCGCTGCGCCATCTTGAAGGCATGCGCCTGGTCAAACGCATACCCAATGTCGGCGCGCGGGTGGTGATACTGGATCACAAGACCCTCTCCGACCTGTATGCGGTGCGCGAAGCGCTGGAGGGCATGGCCTGCCGCATCGCCGCGACCCAGATGACCGACGCCGAGATCGAACAATTGCGCACGCTGCTCGACAGCCATGAGAAACAGATCAGGAAACAGGGCGGCAAGGTCTATGCGCAGAAGGAAGGCGACCTCGATTTCCATTACCAGATCGCGCGCGGCAGCCGCAACCAGATGCTGATGGATCTGCTCGGCAGCGAACAATACCAGTTGCTGCGCATGTGCCGTTACCGCACCAGCCGCAACGCCGAGCGCACCGGACCAGCATTGCAACAACATCGCCAGATCGTCGAGGCGCTGGCGCAACGCGACGGCGAACTGGCCGAGATGTTGATGCGCCGCCACATCCAGGGTGCATGGCAGAGCATCGATGAAATGATAGAGAAAGAGGAGGCAGCATGAGCAACTCACCCGGTCAAAAACTTCGACTCGCCGCCAAAGAGAATCATCCGCTACAAGTTGTCGGCGCAGTCTCTGCCTATTGCGCCATCCTCGCGCAAAAGAGCGGGCACAAGGCGCTGTATCTTTCCGGCGGCGGCGTGGCCGCTTCCTCGCTCGGCATTCCCGATCTTGGCATCACGACCTTGCATGATGTATGCGAAGACACGCGCCGCATCACTGCCGCGAGCGACCTGCCGCTGCTGGTGGACATCGATACGGGCTGGGGCGGCGCATTCAATATCGCGCGTGCGACACGCGAGATCGCACAGGCCGGTGCGGCGGGATTCCACATCGAAGACCAGGTGATGCAGAAACGCTGCGGGCACCGCCCCAACAAGGCCATTGTCAGCCGGGACGAGATGGTTGACCGCATCAAGGCGGCGGTGGACGCGCGCAGCGACGAGAGCTTCGTCATCATGGCGCGGACCGACGCGCTGGCGGTGGAAGGCATGCAGTCAGCGATCGAACGCGCGCAAGCCTGCGTCGAAGCCGGTGCCGACATGATCTTCCCCGAGGCGATCACCACGCTTGAGCAATACGCCGAGTTCACCCGCACGGTGAAGGTGCCGGTGCTGGCGAACATCACCGAGTTCGGCGCAACGCCGCTGTTCAGCACCGGACAACTGGCCGGTGTCGGTATCAAGCTGGTGCTGTATCCCTTGTCCGCATTCCGTGCGATGAGCAAAGCCGCACTGAACGTGTATCAACACATCCTCGCCGACGGCACGCAACAGCAGGTCGTCGCCGACATGCAACCGCGCATGGAATTGTACGACTATCTCGGCTATCACGCCTACGAGCAGCAACTGGATCGCCTGTTTGCCGAGCAGGGTGCCGAGTAAATTTAAGTAACCGTTCGTGGTGAGCCGGTCGAACCACAAGCACTGAAATACTGACCTTCGACAAGCTGATGAAACAACTAGCCATCCCACTAGGCAACCAGAAGACGGTTGCAAAGTGGTTGGTTATCAGGGCGAACGGATAGCAAACATTTCACTAAAGGGAGAACGACATGGTAGATGCATCCACCTTACCCAAGCCGAAGAAATCCGTCGCACTCTCCGGCACCGTCGCCGGCAACACTGCGGTGTGCACCGTCGGTCGCACCGGCAACGACCTGCACTATCGCGGCTATGACATCCTCGATTTTGCCGACCGGGCCGAATTCGAGGAGATCGCCCATCTGCTGATCCACGGTACTCTGCCGAACGCGACCCAGCTCAAGGCATATAAAGCCAAACTTAAATCCCTGCGCGGCTTGCCGAAAGCAGTCAAGCAGGTGCTGGAAGCGATTCCGGCGAACGCGCACCCGATGGACGTGTTGCGCACCGGATGCTCCATGCTCGGCACCTGCGAACAGGAACCGGATAAGCACAGTGAATCTGTTGCCAAAGATATCACCGACCGCATGCTGGCCTGTTTCGGCTCGATGCTGATGTACTGGCATCATTACAGCAGCAGCGGCAAACGCATCGAAGTCGAGACCGATGACGACAGCGTCGGCGCGCACATCCTGCACCTGCTGCACGGCGAACCTCCGAAAGCATCCTGGGTGCGCGCGATGCACACCTCGCTGATCCTGTATGCCGAACACGAGTTCAATGCTTCCACCTTCACCGCGCGCGTCATCGCCGGTACCAATTCCGATCTGTATTCCTGCATCACCGGCGCGATCGGCGCGCTGCGCGGTCCCAAGCACGGCGGTGCCAACGAGGAAGCGTTCCGCATCCAGAGCCGTTACAAGAATGCCGACGAGGCGGAAGCCGACATCCGTGCGCGCGTCGCGCGCAAGGAGATCGTGATCGGCTTCGGCCACCCGGTCTACACCATCTCCGACCCGCGCAACGAGGTGATCAAGCGCCTGGCGAAATCGCTGGCCGAAGAAGAAGGCGAGATGCGCCTGTTCGACATCGCCGCGCGACTGGAAAGCGTGATGTGGGACACCAAGAAGATGTTCCCCAACCTGGACTGGTTCTCCGCGGTGTCGTACCACATGATGGGGGTGCCGACCAATATGTTCACGCCGCTGTTCGTGATCTCGCGCGTCACCGGCTGGGGCGCACACGTGATGGAGCAGCGCGCCGACGGCAAGATCATCCGCCCCAGCGCGAACTACACCGGGCCGGAGAATCTGTCCTGGGTGCCGATTGAAAAACGTTAAACGAATCCTCCGTTCGTGGTGAGCTTGTCGAACCATGAATGGAAGACTACTAAAGCAAGGCCCTTCGACAAGCTGGTGGAACTACTTGCCATCTGACTAAGCCAGCAAAAAACGCTGGCAAAGTCATTGGTTATCAGGGCGAACGGTGTGATTAAGCAGAATGAATATTAAGAAGGAAAAACAAAAATGAGCGCCAATGTAGAAATGAACGACCGCCCCGCTCCCGACCAGGTGCTGGTGGATATCGCGCAATATGTCTGCGACAAGGAGATCAAATCGACCGAGGCTTTCGAGACTGCGCGCAATTGTCTGATCGACACGCTGGGCTGCGGTCTGCTCGCGTTGCGTTTCCCCGATTGCACCAAGCACCTCGGCCCGCTGGTGCCCGGCACCACGGTGCGCCACGGGGCGCGCGTGCCCGGCACCTCGCACGAACTCGATCCGGTGAAAGCCGCCTGGGACATCGGCGCGATGATCCGCTGGCTGGATTACAACGACACCTGGCTGGCGGCGGAATGGGGGCATCCCTCCGACAACCTCGGCGGCATCCTCGCCGTGGCCGATTACCAGAGCCGCTGCCAAGTGGCCGAAGGCAAGAAAGCGCTGACCATGCGCGAGGTGCTGACAGCAATGATCAAGGCACACGAGATCCAGGGTGTGTTGGCGCTGGAAAACAGCTTCAACCGCGTCGGTCTCGATCACGTGGTGCTAGTCAAGGTCGCATCCGTTGCCGTGGTGACGCGCATGCTGGGCGGCAGCGAAGCGCAAGTGGTCGACGCGCTGTCGCAGGCATTCGTCGACGGACAATCGTTGCGCACCTACCGCCATTCACCCAACGCCGGCTCGCGCAAATCCTGGGCAGCCGGCGATGCCACCTCGCGCGCGGTGCGCCTGGCGATGATCACGATGGTCGGCGAGATGGGCATCCCCGGCGTGCTGACCGCACCGCAGTGGGGCTTCTACGATGTATTGTTTTCCAAGACCAACAAGGACCAGAAGCTCAAGCCGGATGATCAACGCCGTTTCAGCCTGAAGCAACCCTACGCCAGCTACGTGATGGAGAACATCCTGTTCAAGATCTCCTTCCCCGCCGAGTTCCATTCGCAGACCGCGTGCGAAGCGGCAGTGCGCCTGCATCCGCAGGTGAAGGACCGCTTGCAGGATATCCGCAAGATCGTCATCACCACCCATGAATCCGCGATACGCATCATCTCCAAGGTCGGCCCGCTGGCGAATCCGGCCGACCGCGACCATTGCATCCAGTACATGGTGGCAGTGCCGCTGGCATTCGGTGACCTGGTAGCGGAACAATATGAAAACAGCTTCCACAAAGCACATCCGATCATCGACGAACTGCGCGGCAAGATGGAGATCGTCGAGGAACCGCGTTACAGCCGCGAATACCTGGAAGCCGACAAGCGCTCCATCGCCAACGCGATCCAGGTGTTCTTCAATGACGGCAGCAGCACCGAGAAGATCGAGGTGGAATATCCGATCGGGCATAGACGCCGCCGCGCCGAGGGTATCCCGGTGCTGGAACAGAAGTTTCTGAACAATCTGCGCACGCGCTTTCCCGAACAGCGCTGCCAGCAGATCATGGCGCTGTGCCTGGATAAAAAGAAACTGGAAGCGATGCCGGTGAATGAATTTATGGAGATGTTCGTGATCAACTAACAATACCGATAGATAGCAGAAACCATTGTCCTTGCAGGAGCGGGCCATGCTCGCGACAACTTGAAGAAAAATCTTTCGCGGGCATGGCCCGCTCCTACAGAATTTGGTTTTCTCATCACGCATCATAGAAATGCTGGAACATAATGAGGAGGAATCGCAATGAGCTACCAGACCGAGTATGACCATTCGATGAAGGATCCGGAAGGCTTCTGGCGCAAACAGGCCGAGGCGCTGGAGTGGTTCAAATTCCCCGAACAGATCCTGTCGCGCGATGCCGACGGTCTGGGCTACTGGTTCGCCGACGGCGAGATGAACACCGCTTACATGGCGCTGGATCACCATGTGAAGTCCGGGCGCGGCGATCAGCCCGCACTGATCTACGATTCGCCGGTCACCAACAACAAGTCGTGTTACAGCTACGCCGAACTGACCGATGTGGTGGCGCGCACCGCCGGGATGCTGGCCGATATGGGGGTGGTAAAAGGCGACCGCGTCATCATCTACATGCCGATGATCCCCGAGGCGGTGATCGCGATGCTGGCGGTGGCACGACTGGGCGCGATCCATTCCGTGGTGTTCGGCGGCTTCGCTCCGCCGGAACTGGCGGTGCGCATCGACGACGCGAAACCAAAAGTCATCCTCACCGCCTCTTGCGGCATCGAGGTCAAGCGCGTGGTGGAATACAAACCGCTGATCGACCGCGCCTTCGAGTTGGCCAAACACAAACCGCGAAGCTGCATCGTGTTCCAGCGCACGCAAGCCGTCGCGACGATGGTCGCGGGGCGTGACCACGACTGGACATCGTTGCTGGCCAAGGCCAAACCGGTCGGCTGCACGCCGGTCAAGGGCAGCGACCCGCTGTACATCCTCTATACCTCGGGCACCACCGGCAAACCCAAGGGCGTGTTGCGAGAGAACGGCGGTCATGCGGTCGCACTCAAATACAGCATGAAGGCGATCTATAACGTCGAACCCGGCGACGTGTACTGGGCAGCGTCTGATGTGGGCTGGGTGGTCGGCCACTCCTATATCGTGTACGGACCGTTGCTGCATGGTTGCACCACTATCGTCTATGAAGGCAAGCCGATCATGACACCGGACGCGGGCGCGCTGTGGCGCGTCATTTCGGAATACGGCGTGAAAGCATTCTTCACCGCGCCGACCGCGTTCCGTGCGGTGAAGAAGGAAGACCCGCAGGCCGAGATGATGAAGCAGTACGACCTGGGCAAATTGCAGGTGATCTACTCGGCGGGCGAGCGTCTCGATCCGCCGACCGAAGCTTGGCTCACCGAAAAGACCGGCAAGCCGGTGGTGGACCACTGGTGGCAGACCGAGACCGGCTGGGCGATCACCGCCAACCTGCAGGGCGTTGAAGCGATGGCGATCAAACCCGGTTCGTCCACGGTGCCGGTGCCCGGCTTCAACGTGCAGATACTGGACGAGAACGGAAAACAGGTGCCGCGCGGCACGCAGGGCTACATCGCGCTAAAGCTGCCGTTGCCGCCCGCCTGCCTGAATCATATCTGGGGTGACGAGAACAAATTCCGCGACAGCTATCTGTCCTTCCTGCCGGGTTACTACACCAGCGGGGACGGCGGTTACATCGATGAGGACGGTTACGTGTTCGTAATGGGGCGCGTCGACGACGTGATCAACGTCGCCGGGCACCGGCTCTCCACCGGCGAGATCGAGGAAGTGATCGCCACCCATCCCGCAGTGGCGGAATGCGCGGTGATCGCGCGCGATGACGACCTCAAGGGACAGGTGCCGATGGGGCTGGTGGTGCTCAAAACCGGCGTCACGCTCGGCGAGGCGGAGTTGCAACAGCAGCTGATCGCCCGCATACGCGAGACCATAGGCGCGATCACCTGCTACAAGGATACCGTGGTGCTGACCAGACTGCCCAAGACCCGCTCCGGCAAGACACTGCGCAAGACCCTGTCCAATATCGTCAACGGCAAGGAATACGTGGTGCCCTCGACCATCGATGATCCGGGCGTGGTACCGGAGATCATCGAGGTGTTGCGCGGCAAGAAGCTGGTCAGGTAGCACAAAGGAGAGCCGCTGGCATATCCAGCGCCTACCCTGTATTCCGGCCAGGCGCCGTTACGTTTCCCGTGTCAACCGCACGGGCGCACGGTCAGAATTTGATGAAGGGATTGCCCCAAAGTATCCTGATCACTTTCATCAGTTCGGAAGGCGACTGCTGTTTGTCGCCCTGCAAACGGGCGTTTTCAATCCTGAGGTAATCCATGACCAACTTGATCTTGAGATGGGTGTTGACGCGGGCAGACAATATCGCCGCGTTGATCGGCTTGTGTATGAAATCCGATGCGCCTATCGAAAAGCCGTGTTCTTCATATTCATCCTCGTTCTTCGAGGTGATGAAGATAACCGGAATATCGACCAATTTCGGGTC
>JBBRDZ010000013.1:0-27952 GCA_038203435.1 Burkholderiales bacterium | reverse complement strand
AACGAAGACGTTGGCAATGGAATGTGCGGAGGGCGCGTCAGAATCATGCCGCCGCCGGAATCCATGCTGGTTGATCATGAGTATATAATCGTCGGCTACTCAGTTCTTTAAGGTGCGAATGCCGGCGAGTGCTATTTCTCCGGCGTGGCGGGCGAGCGATTTGCGGTGCGCAATTCGGGTGCGGTCGCGGTCGTCGAAGGTCTGGGCGATCATGGTTGCGAATATATGACCGGCGGCTTGGTGATCGTGCTCGGACAGACCGGGCGCAACTTCGCGGCGGGCATGTCCGGCGGCGTTGCCTATGTGCTGGATGAGGACGGTAACTTTGAGACGCGCTGCAACATGTCCATGGTGCAGCTCGAACCGGTGCCGGAAGAACTGGCCGCGCTGGACAGTACGGATGACATGCCGGAGAGCCATGGTCGCGTGCATTTCAACCATCTCAACCAGGCCGATGAACAGGTGTTGCGCGTGCAGATCGAAAAACATCTGCACTACACCAACAGCCCGCGCGCCAAACTGATCCTGGAAAACTGGTCGGCGTATCTGCCCAAATTCACCAAGGTGATGCCGACCGAGTATCGCCGGGCCCTGCAGGAGATGGCGGCGCAAAATGTACAGATCAGCAATGGACAAAGGGAGGCCGCATAATGGGTAAGCCAACCGGGTTCATGGAGTTCAAGCGCATCAGTGAAGCCAGCCTGCCGGTCGCGGACAGGCGCAAGAACTACCGGGAATTCGTGCTGCATCTGAATGACGAACAGGCCAGGATACAGGGTGCGCGCTGCATGGATTGCGGCATTCCGTTCTGCACCACCGGCTGTCCGGTCAACAACATCATCCCGGATTGGAACGATCTGGTGTATCGCGGCAACTGGCGCGAAGCGCTGGACGTGCTGCACTCGACCAACAATTTTCCCGAGTTCACCGGCCGCGTGTGCCCTGCGCCATGTGAAGCATCCTGCACACTGAACATCAACGACGATGCGGTCGGCATCAAGTCCATCGAGCACGCCATCATCGACAAGGGCGGCGAGAACGGCTGGGTGGTGCCGCAACCAGCGGAGAAAAAGACCGGCAAGAAAGTCGCCGTGGTCGGCTCCGGCCCTGCCGGCCTCGCTGCCGCGCAACAGCTGGCGCGTGTCGGGCACAGCGTGACGGTATTCGAAAAGAACAGTCGTATCGGCGGTTTGCTGCGCTACGGCATCCCGGACTTCAAGCTGGACAAAGGCCTGATCGACTGGCGTATGGCGCAGATGGAAGCCGAGGGTGTGACATTCCAGACCAGTACCTTCATCGGCAAGCTGGCGCCTGAAAAGCATGTAGCCAATGACGCGATCAAGACCATCAGCCCGAATGATCTGCTGAAAAAATTCGATGCCGTGATCCTGTCTGGCGGTGCTGAGACTCCGCGCGATCTGCCGGTGCCGGGACGCGAATTGAACGGCGTGCATTTCGCGCTGGAATTCCTGATTCCGCAGAACAAGCAGGTGGCGGGTGACGGCAAAAATCCGATCTCGGCCGCCGGCAAGCATGTGGTGGTGATCGGCGGCGGCGATACCGGCTCGGATTGCGTGGGCACCTCGAACCGCCATGGCGCGTTGTCGGTCACGCAGATCGAAGTGATGCCTCGGCCGCCGGAACATGAAAACAAATCCCTGGTCTGGCCGAACTGGCCGATGAAACTGCGCACCTCCAGTTCGCACGAAGAAGGCGTGGATCGCGACTGGTCCATCGTGACCAGCAAATTCACCGGCAGCAACGGCAAGGTTGAAAAGCTGCATGCGGTGCGGGTGGAGTGGAAGGACGGCAAGATGCACGAGGTCGCCGGCAGCGAATTTGAACTCAAGGCCGATCTGGTGTTGTTGGCGATGGGCTTTGTCAGTCCGGAGCAGAAGGTGCTGGATGCCTTCGGCGTGGAAAAGGATGCGCGCGGCAATATCAAAGCCGACATGGAAAGTTACCGCGCCAGCCCGCTTCGACAAAGCTCAGGACAGGCTTCGTCCGGACTCGGAACCGGCAAGGACAAGATATTCACGGCCGGTGACATGCGTCGCGGACAATCGCTGGTGGTGTGGGCGATACGCGAGGGACGCCAGTGCGCGCGCGCTGTTGACGAGTTTTTGATGGGATCATCGGTACTACCTCGCTAGGCAAACCCTGCTCCTGCAGTCTCACCTGATACGGGGTGTGGGGAAGGTTTGAGCCGCGATCCGCTTTTGAATTTAATTACAAAGAGAAAAATATGAACTTCAAACTGAAAAATGACACCTTCCTGCGTGCCCTGTTGCGCCAGCCGACCGAATATACCCCATTGTGGATGATGCGCCAGGCCGGTCGTTACCTGCCGGAGTATCGTGAGACGCGCAAACAGGCCGGCAGTTTTCTCGGTCTGTGCAAGAATCCGGATTACGCGACCGAAGTGACGCTGCAGCCTTTGGAACGTTTCCCGCTGGATGCTGCGATCCTGTTCTCCGATATCCTGACCGTACCGGATGCGATGGGTCTGGGCTTGTATTTCTCCGATGGTGAAGGTCCCAAGTTCGAGCGCCCGTTGCGCGACGAGGCCGCGATCAAGGCACTGCGCGTGCCCGATATCGACAAGGACTTGCGCTACGTCACCGACGCGGTCACGCAGATACGCAAGAGTCTGGACGGCAGCGTGCCACTGATCGGCTTTTCGGGCAGCCCGTTCACGTTGTCCTGCTACATGGTCGAGGGTGGCGGCAGCGATGACTACGCCAAGGTCAAGACGCTGATGTACAACGAACCCAAACTCATGCATCACATACTCGAAGTGTCGACCCAGGCGGTGATCAATTATCTGAATGCGCAGATCGAAGCGGGCGCGCAAGCCGTGATGATCTTTGATTCATGGGGCGGCGTGCTGTCGCATGCCGCGTTCCACGAATTTTCGCTGCCGTATACGCAGCGCATCGTGGAAGGGTTGATCAAGGAAAAGGACGGTGTGCGCATCCCCAACATCGTCTTCACCAAAGGCGGCGGCATCTGGATCGACAGCATTGCCAACATCGGCTGTGACGCGGTGGGCCTGGACTGGACCATGGACATCGGCATCGCCCGCCAGAAAGTGGGCCACAAGGTTGCGCTGCAGGGCAATCTTGATCCGGTGGTATTGTTTGCCTCGCCTGACGCGATCCGTGCGGAAGTGGACAAGATCCTCGGCAGCTACGGCTTCGGCAGCGGTCACGTATTCAACCTCGGTCACGGAATTTCGCAACACACCAATCCCGACCATGCGGCGGCGCTGGTTGCGGCCGTGCATGAGCTGAGCAAGAAATATCACTGAACGATCCTGAGCCGGTCGGTACAAGAGCCGCGGGTATCTCCTGCGGCTTTTGCATTTCTGCGACAATCGCAGCGTTGAATACCAGATAACCATGCCTATCGTCCGCATCGCACTCGATGTCCCGCTGCCCACCCTGTTCGATTACACGGTGCAGAATGATATCGTCCCCGCTGCGGGACAGCGCGTCATCGTGCCGTTCGGGAGCCGACAGCTGGTCGGTGTGGTGATGGAATGCGATGTTGCCACGGATTTTGCGCCGGAGCGTATCAAGCCGGTCACGCAACTGCTGCACGACAACGCACCGCTGTCGCCGGGTTTGCTCGACCTGTTGCGGTTTTGCAGCGACTACTACCGTTACCCCATCGGCCAGACCGTGCTGTCCGCATTGCCGGCTCGCATGCGTTCCAACAAGGCGATCGCTGCCAGGCAGGCCCTGAATTATCGTCTGAGCGAAAAGGGCGTTGCGCTCGATCTGGATACTTTCCCGAAACGCAAAGTGGTGCAGCGACGTATCCTGGCTGTGCTGGCCGAACAGCCGTGCAATGCTGCGCAACTGAAGGCCTTGTCTGCGACGGCAGGAACGCAGCTCGGGATGCTGGTACAGCAGGGTTATGTGGAACCATTTGCGGAGGCATTAAGCGGTGCTGCACATCGCTTCGACAGCGTGCATACGCTCACGGCTGCGCAACGACAGGCGGTGGACAGCGTCACCGCGATACAGGGTTATGCCTGTGTCCTGCTGCACGGGATCACCGGCAGCGGCAAGACCGAGGTTTATGTGCATCTGATGCACGAAGTGCTGCAGCGCGGCGGACAGGTGTTGCTGCTGGTGCCGGAGATCAATCTCACACCGCAGCTGGAGCATTATTTCCGCAGCCGTTTTACCGGTGTGAACATGGTCAGTCTGCATAGCGGTCTGTCGGAGAGCGAACGATTGCACAACTGGCAGCAGGCACAACTGGGCGCGGCGCATATCGTGCTCGGCACGCGTTTGTCGGTATTCGCCGAGCTGCCCGGGCTGGCGTTGATCATCGTCGACGAGGAACACGACAGTTCATTCAAACAGCAGGACGGATTGCGCTATTCGGCACGCGATGTGGCGATCTTTCGCGCCAGCCAGTGCGCCATTCCGATCGTACTGGGTTCGGCCACGCCGTCGCTGGAGAGCTACCACAATGCGTTAAGCGGACGCTACCGGATGCTCAAACTGAGCGGGCGTGCGCTGGCCGATGCGCGTCTGCCGCAGGTGCGCAGCATCAATATCAACCAGACCGTGATGCACCAGGGCATCAGCGAGAACCTGCTGCGCGAGATCGGGCAGCGCATCGCGTTGCGCGAACAGAGTCTGCTGTTCATCAACCGCCGCGGATATGCGCCGGTGCTGATGTGCACCGCTTGCGGCTGGCTGTCCGACTGTAAACATTGTGCCGGCAGGATGGTGCTGCATCTTAAGGAACAACGCCTGCGCTGTCATCATTGTGGTTACCAGCTGCGCGTGCCGCATGCCTGTCCGAGTTGCGGCGATGCCGATCTGCACCCGGTCGGCAGCGGCACGCAACGCGTGGAGTCTGTGCTGCAAGAACGCTTTCCGGATGCGCGCATCCTGCGCGTGGACCGCGACAGTACGCGCAACAAGCGCGCCTGGCAGGAGATGCGCGAACAGATACAGGCCAATGAGGTCGACATCCTGGTCGGCACGCAGATGCTCGCCAAGGGACACGACTTTCCCGCGCTGACCCTGGTCGGCGTGCTCAATCCGGACAGCGCGCTATACAGCAGCGATTTTCGCGCACCGGAAAAACTGTTCGCGCAACTGGTGCAGGTGGCGGGACGCGCCGGGCGCGCCGATAAACCCGGTGAAGTGATCATACAGACGGCTTTCCCGGAACATCCGCTGTTCCGTGCGCTGCAGACACACGATTTCGAAAGCTGGGCCGCATCCCAACTGGCCGAACGACAGATGGCAGGCTTTCCGCCATATATGTACCAGGCCATGCTGCGCGCCGAGGGCAAGCAGGAAAACGAGGTGTACCGATACCTGAATGCCGCGCGTGACGCCGGGATCGCCTTGCAGCATGAAGTGGAGATCCTCGGCGTGGTGCCCGCGGCCCTGCCGCGCCGCGCCAACCATATCCGCGCACAGTTGCTGATCCAGAGCGCCACGCGCAAAAGCTTGCAGCAATTTCTACGCGCCTGGCAAGCGCCGCTCGATGCGTTGGCCGGGCAAAAGTTGCGCTGCTCGCTGGATATAGATCCGCTCGAGTTTTAGCCGGATGCGTTGCATGACAGCGGGTTGTAATGCTTAACAGACGGTGCTAATGTCGCGTCGCAAATCCGCCGGATAATTTATGGAGCACTACCGAATGACGGCAACAACCCTGCAGAAACTCGACCTGCCGCGCAAGGCCCTGTTCACCGGCTACCTGCTTGCGATCGGTCTGGGATTGCTGTCGGCAGGAGCGCAATCATGCTGACCCACGGCATGGCGGACGGAAAGCCGGGCCTGTCCGTGAATGACATCATCTACAGCTATCACGGCAATCACGACGGTTCCAACGCCTCCAGGCTTGAATCCGGGTTGTTCGGTCCGATGAAAGACAATGCGTCACCCGAAGTAAGGATGGCGCTGCTCAAATGGGTTGACGCGGGTGCTCCGGCAAGCGAATGGGAAAGCAAGATCAAACCCATGGTTGTCGATTATTACGGACGCTGCCACGAAAATATTCCGGGGCTGTCCAATATCACCGAGAAATCGGTGATGGCCAAGATGACCAAACGCGATGACGGTCATGGACCATGCTGACACGCGTTTCCCACATCCACTTGTTCGGCATTTCTTTCATCTTCTTCATGGTGGGCTGGATATTCAGCCACGCCACTGGTTTCAGCAAAGGACTCAAAGCATTCCTGATCATCACGCCGTTTTTATTCCTGATCGTCGACGTCGCGTCGTGGTGGCTGACCAAGCTCGATCCCAACTTTGCCTGGTTGGTGATCATAGGTGGATTCGGCTACAGTCTGGCTTCGACGATCATGGTCTTATCATCGCTGTATCAGATGTGGCTCATGAAGGGTGCCTGGCAAGGCTGACGACGAAAATGAATCCAAAAGTCCGTAGGGCAGCCAGAGCGGCGGTCCGGGTCAGGTTCTTCGATAAGGGGGTGTCATGGAAAAGCAAACGATTGCGATCGTCGGCCTGGGCAAGATGGGCTCGGCCTTTCTTGAAGAGTTATTGGGTCAGCCCAACGAAGGCGTCGAGATCGTTGCCGTCGTCGAAAAAGCCCATACTCCCGGCCTCGCTTTGGCGAATGCACACGGCATCCGGAATCTCAGTCTGGACGACTTGATCGGAAAAGGCGACAAGCTGGATATCCTGTTCGACCTGACCGGTGTGAGCGAGGTACGCCAGGAGATCAGGGACAAGCTGCGCGTATCGGGGAATCGCCACACCATCGTTGCCACAGAGAACATCGCGCGCATGGTGTGGATGCTGATCGGCAGTGGCACAGAGTTACCCAGACCCCGTGCCAACGCGGGGTATTGATCTTCAACCGGGTCATGTTCATGCATGACCCGACCGCCACAAGGACAAGATGCAAGTTGATTTGATTCCCCAACTCACCGCCATAGCCGGTGATGATGCCGTGCGGGTCGGCGGCTCCGCAGCACCTTATGTTACCGACTGGCGCGGGCGTTATACGGGCCAGGCGCTGGCGGTGGTGTTTCCCACGGACATCCGGCAGGTGGCGGATGTCGTCAAGTTGTGCGCCGCACACAATATCGCCATCGTGCCGCAGGGCGGCAATACCAGCTTGTGCGGTGCGAGCGTGCCGCTGGCGGCGGGGGGTGAGCAGATCGTGCTGAACCTGTCGCGCATGAACCGGATACGCGACATCGATCCGACCAATTACACCATGACGGTCGAGGCCGGCTGCAAACTCGCCGACGTGCGCGATGCTGCGGAGCAAGCCCAGCGCTTTTTCCCGCTGGGCCTGACCGCAACACAAAAATATTGCGAGATCGGCGGAAACCTTTCCACCAATGCGGGCGGCGTCAACGTGTTGCGCTATGGCAATGCGCGCGACCTGGTGCTCGGTCTGGAAGTGGTGCTGCCGGACGGACGCATCTGGAACGGGTTGCGCAGGCTGCGCAAGGATAATTCCGGCTATGATCTGAAGCATCTGTTCATGGGTGCGGAAGGCACGCTCGGCATCATCACCGCCGCCGTGCTGAAATTGTTCCCACGTCCGCAGACCGAGGTGACCGCATGCGTGGCGGTGCGCGATCCAGCCGCCGCCGTCGCGCTGCTGTCGCACCTGCGTGCCGCCTGCGGTGACCGGATCAGCGCCTTCGAGATCATTTCGCGTCGCTGCCTGGAGCTGGTGTTCAAACATATTCCCGACAGCGGTGAACCGTTAGCTTCCGCACACGAGTGGATCGTCATCTGCCAGTTGGCCGACGTGCTGGCTGTACCGCTGGATTCTGCCTTGCGCGATGCGCTCGATTCTTTCGGCAGTGGCGTCATCGAGTTCGATATCACATGCGACAAAGCTTATGCCGAACGCTGGTGGATATTGCGCAAGAACATCAGCGAGGCACAAAAACGCGAAGGCATCAGCATCAAGCACGATGTGTCGGTGCCAATCAGCCGCATCGCGGAATTCTTAGAGCTTGCCGGTGCCGCGCTGAACAAAGCATTCCCCGGCATACGCATCGTGGCATTCGGCCACATCGGCGACGGCAACATCCACTACAACGTCTCCATGCCGGTTGCCGCGCAGAACAATGCCTTTATCGAGCAACAGGAGAGCGCGGTGAACCGGGTGGTTTATTCCGTGGTGCGTGAGCTCGACGGCAGCATCAGCGCCGAGCACGGCGTCGGACAGCTCAAGCGCGACACCCTGCGCGATCACAAAGACCCGCTGGAGCTGGAATTGATGCGTACCGTCAAGCATGCGCTCGATCCGCGCGGGCTGATGAATCCGGGCAAGGTGCTGTAGCACCCCGCAAGCTGAACAGTCACAACAGGAGAAAACATGGCAACCCAACCCGAGATCACCAACATGGCATTGTTTTGCGACTTCGAGAACGTGGCGCTGGGCGTGCGTGATGCCAAGTATGCCCAGTTCGATATCAAGAAGGTGCTGGAGCGTCTGCTGCTCAAGGGTAGTATCGTGGTCAAGAAGGCGTACTGCGACTGGGACCGTTACAAGGAATTCAAGGGTGCGATGCACGAAGCCGCCTTCGAACTGATCGAGATCCCGCATGTGCGCCAGTCGGGCAAGAACTCGGCCGACATCCGTTTGGTCGTCGATGCGCTCGACCTGTGCTATACCAAATCACATGTGGATACGTTCGTCATCATCAGCGGCGACTCGGATTTCTCGCCGCTGGTGTCCAAGCTGCGCGAGAACAACAAATACGTGATCGGTATCGGTGTGAAGAATTCGACCTCCGACCTGCTCAGCAACTGTTGCGACGAATTCATCTTTTACGACGATCTGGTGCGCGCACAGGAAGCGAAAAAGAAACAGGCCGCCAAAAAGGCACCGGCGAAACCCGCCGCAGGGGTGGCAAAACCTGCCGGCGTCAAAGCCGAGGACGACAAACGACAAGAGGCACTGGATTTCATCGTCGAGACCGTGGAGGCATTGATCGCCGAACGCGGCTCGGATGAAAAGATCTGGGGTTCGATGGTCAAGCCGACCATGCAGCGACGCAGACCCGGCTTTACCGAATCTGCCTATGGCTACCGCTCATTCAAGGAATTGATGGAAGATGCGCAACGCCACAAACTGCTCGTGTTGCAGCGCGATGAAAAATCCGGTCAATACATGATACGTTTGCCGGCGGCCGATCAGTAAATTGGGTGTATTGCAGCCGGCGGTTTTGTCCCAAAAGCGGAAATTTGATGCGCCGTCTTTCACAGGTAAAATCGCCGTTTTAGAATTACAACAGCCTTTCAAATTGGGGGAGCAGAAATGGTATCCCGGAATATATGGCGAACTAATCAAGAATATGTGGCTTTTTTGCCGTCCACTTTACGTTGGGCATCACATTGGTTCGTCTTTTGGGGTTCTTCATGATCGAGATTGTTAGCGCAACGAGGTTGTCGGAAAGCGAGTTCTGGAATACGTCCCCGTTGGGGATTTCTCTACGAAGGCTTGTATATGATGAACGTTTGGTTACGAGCTTGACTTTCGACAATCGCCGTGGACTACCTGAGATATACAACGCACGCATCTCAGCTGGAGCCAGCAGTGAAATTCTCATCTTCGTCCATGACGATGTATGGATTGACGATTACTTTCTTGCAGATCGCGTAATCGCAGGACTCCGGAATTATGACGTGATTGGCGTGGCGGGTAATCGGCGTAAGGTGCAATACCAGCCCGCTTGGGCATTTGTGGACACCAAATTAACCTGGGATGACAGAGCCCATCTGACAGGCTCCGTTGCGCACGGAAAACAGCCGTTTGGTCCTGTTTCATTTTTTGGGGTGGTTCCAGCTGATTGCGAGCTTCTGGACGGTGTCTTCCTCGCCGCCAAAAAAGCGGCCCTGAAAGAAAACGAGGTGTTCTTTGATATGCGCTTCGATTTTCATTTCTATGACATGGATTTTTGCCGCAGCGCACGACAACGCGGATTGCGTCTAGGAACATGGCCGATCTGCCTGACACATCAGAGCGAAGGTGCGTTCGGCACTCAGCAATGGAGCCAGAAGTATCGTGCGTATATCGAGAAATGGGGTAACTGAATATTGCAAAAGTTAATCGCGCGAAGAATTTTCCGGTATCTTTCGCATGCCTTTGGCATGCCCGTGTGACGCCAAACCCTGCGCTCAAGCGGGCCTGCACAAAAGCGCGCTACCCCTATCCACGTTGAATGTCCACTTTAGGGGGTTGCCATTTCCGGAATGGGCACAAAGCGCCATGTCACTTAGCTCAACATAACAGAATAATCAGGCATCGAAACCCCAAATGGAAAATGCCCAGCCGGGAGGCTGGGCATTTTGCTTGGTAAGAATCGCCAGGCCTTTCTGCATGCATCCGTACAGGATGGGATTACAGAAGCATCCCTATTTTGCCAGGCTGGCGATATATTCTGCCATCGCCTTGATTTCTGCCGGGTTCGCACCCATGCCTTTGGGCGGCATCATACCCATCTTCCAGTCGAACTTTCCGCCCTTGGCGATATTCGCTTCGAGCTTGCCGACTGCGTCCGCATCACCCTTGTATTTTGCTGCAATATCCATGTACGACGGGCCCATTTTTTTCTTGTCGACTTCATGGCAGGCGCCGCATTTTGCCTTGCCGACAGCCGGCATATCTGCCGCTAGTGCGGACCCCGCCATCATCAGGCTGGCTGTTGCGATTATTACCGGTATGACTGATTTCATTTTCTGCTCCTTTTGGTTGTTGGCTAAAGATACTGCTTGTGAAATTAAACCTTGCTTCGGTTGACGCCCGCATCCGCATCCCGCGGACGATGGGCACGCAACTGACTCAGTGCTTCTGCCAAAATGGAATAGCGCTCGAAAAACTCTTTGGTGAGTTTCATATCATCTTCCCTGCTGGTACCTTGATCGCTTCCAACTTTAAGCATGGCCGTGCGCATGATGTCGGTCAACTGATCGTGAAATCCGGAAACTTCCTCGTCAGATGAAAACGCCATCATTTTATCTTTTGTATTGTATTTCATTGTTCTGATAGCTCGTAATGATGATGCGGTTAATATTTTGATTCCGAACCGGCTTGCATGTCCTTCCGGTGTGACCCTAGTGCTTATCTTCCTTGACGCGTTCATAGTCGGCATTCTTCATTCCCCTGGGCAGAGCGGGCGGTGATTCCGGATCAAGCTGGTTAAATCGTTCTATTTGCACGGTATGCGGGTTGTGACATTCAGTACACACCCACCACCTCTTCTTGCCGCCGGTAACCCATGTGCCGGTTCTTTTTCCGTGTACTCCGGCCCGCCAGTCGATGTAGTTCTCACCATGGCAAGTGCCGCATAATTTTTGCGGTTGGTTAAAACTGAACTCGTTTCCCTCGCGGTCTATCAGTCTGTTGCGGTTTTTTGCGCTGTGACAATCGAGACACCACATTGCGCCGCGTCCATGCATCAGTTCGAGTGAGTTAATGACGATGTCCTGATGCATCTCTATCAGCCTGGGCTTTTTATTCTTCGGGTATGGCACGATTTTGCCGTCATGGCATGTCTTGCATCCAGCAGGCCCCATATTGAAATACATCAACTGGGGTTCCCTGGGCTTGACGACAGCATTGGCAAAATCGCCGCGTGTTGTATCGTTGATGCTTGGCATTTCACCCATTGGTATGGTCCCGTAAAATGGATCCCCGTACCATAAAACCGCGTCGGTTGTTTTCGAGCACTTTACATTTGGGTAGCCATACTTCGGATCGACATTGTCGACCCGGGTAACGGAAGAGAACCCTGCCCTGCTCTCAAAGCAATCTGTTGCCGACTCCGTACTCTGTGTATCAGCCGGTTTTGCCTCAGCGGAACGGGCGATGTTATATGTGCCTAATCCACCAATCAGGAATCCGCACAAGGCCAGTACACCTATTGTTGAAGATTTATGCAGGCTATCCATTTTAAATATCTCCTAAAGCACCGATCTGTGAAGTGGCTGACGACTTGTCATGCCTCACTTCGCCAGTCAATATGCCGATTGCGCCTTTCAAGATCAGCGTCAGGAACAGGAACCCGAGGGCCCATACCAGCATCACGTTTAAAAACTCGATCATGGTGATGTGGTATTCCGTGTACTCCCCCAGCGGGGAAGGACTGAAAGCGGGGAATACCAGAATCATCGGCTTCTCGATCAGGATGGCGAAGAAGACTACAAAACAAGTCAGGGGTAACCAACGATCATAGCTATGCCGGACTTTGCGGAACAGCAGCGCGATAAAGCTGCCTACCAACGCCACCATTACCCCCCAAAACCAGGGCACGTACATATTGAGTCCGTTGTGGCCAAACATGTTGAATCTTAGCGAGGCGGCATGCTCGGTACCCGGATACAACACCGTAAAAAATTCGGCCGCGAATACCAACATCAATATGCCGAGGCTCCAGGCGATGATCGTGGTCATCAAGTCGATCGCGGGATTGCCGATCTCGAGATTGGTATATTTCCTGATAATCAGGAAGATCAGCACGATCAATGCGGGTCCGGAAGCCCCGGCCATGGTCAGGAATGCGAAGGGCAGCACAGCAGTCGCCCACGGCGCAATCCTCGCATTGCTGGCGAGCACAAAGGCCGTGACAATGTGGATCAGCGGTCCCCATGCAATCGCCAGGAATACGATCGGCCTGAACCATATTGCCAGTTGTTTATCATGAAACGTGCCGACATATTTTTTGAAAAGAATGTAACTGACACCGATAAGATTCAGAAACAGATAGGCGTTCAGGACGATCGTATCGAACGAGAGCATTGAATTGGGGAAGTTGAGGAAACCGATACCGGGAACCATATGCCAAGCCCTGTCCGGCCTGCCCATGTGGAAAATAATGAAGGTAATGCCCGTCGCAACAAAGACCATTGCGATGATCTCACCGATCACGGCAAGTTCTTTTAAATCCTTGCGGTGATAAATGTAGCCTGGCGCCACGACCAGTACTGCCGCCGCTGCGACGTGTGCCGTGAATACGAAGCTGGCAAAAAACGATTCCAGCGTGACCTGATCGGTCGCTCCGGTCACGATAAGCCCCTGGGTTAGTTGTAAGTACGCCGTATAGGAACCTACCAAAATGAAGAACGCCAGGAACAGGAGCCATGAGTAATACATCCGCCCGCCTTTTATGGCGAACGAGCCGAAGTCCATTGCAAATGACAGTGCTATTTTCATTTCGTGACCTCAGCCTATGTAATAGAAAAATTTGGGGTAGGTGCCAGCCTCTTCCTTGAACCTGAAGACGCGTTTGGTGGCAAGAACTCTTCTGACATCGCTCTCGGGATCGAGCAGATTGCCGAATTTTCTTGCACCCACCGGGCAAGCTTCCAGACAGGCGGGATTCCTGCCTTCCCGGGTTCTCTGCACGCAGAAGGTGCATTTTTCCATCACGCCCCTCATGCGCGGCCGGTTGCCAAAGTAGTGGGTCTTCGGGTTCATCTCCTCGGCAGGAAGGTTGGGTTCGCCCCAGTTGAAGTGCCTGGCCTGGTAAGGGCAGGCGAGTTGGCACATGCGACAGCCGATGCACCAGTTGTAATCGATCAGCACCACGCCGGCATGATCCCTGAATGTTGCCCTGACCGGGCAAGCCTTGACGCAGGGCGGCTTTTCACATTGCTGGCACTGGACCGGCATATAGAAATAGTCCTTGTCCGGCACCACGGCATCCTGATAATAATTTTGCGCATCCTCGGTGGAAAGACCGGCAGTCTTGTAGGCATTTCCGCCAACCTGTACACCGTAATCGCCGAATTCGCTGTTTTCCGGATAGCCCTTGTCCAGTTGGTCGGCATTAAAGGAAATGTTCCCCTTCGGCATCTTCATCACCTGTATCCACTGAACCTCGGGGTCATGGCGTGACTGGTTGTTCTCCTCCACGCAGGCATGGACGCACCGCCTGCAGCCTATGCATTTTCCGATGTCGAGGGCGTAGCCGAACAGGACGCCATCCGGAGCTTCCACATCGGAAACCGTGGTCTTCTTCCCGTATTTAGCGGAATAGCGTTTCTCCAGCCGTGCGACGGCCTGCTTCTTTTCCTGATCAGACATCAGTACAAAGTGTCCCTGGAAAAATTCCGCGACGGTCACATCGGCATCCGGATTGGATGCATCGACCATAGGGTCAGCTGCCGCAGGTGCCGCCACAAGCGCCGCCAAGCTCGACGCACACACATTCTTCAGAAAATCACGGCGGCCTTGTTCCAGGCCATCCGGCCCATCTAATTCTTTAGTATTTGCTTTTGACATCACTGCCTCCAACAACAATTGTTAGGTAATTGAATGCTATGCAATCTCCTGGTAATGGCAATTCAACAGCGCATCGAGCCGCTGCTTTTTCTCGTCGTCCGTCATGAGGACCAATTGATTCCCCATCACCGCCTTTTTCTGCGCGGCAGCATCAGCTGCATACTTTGCACTTGCGTCACCAGTCGACGCAGTAGATCTGGATATCAAGTTCGCCGTGTATCCGGCTGCGGCTACCACACCCACTGCTGCCGCCGCCTTCTTGAAAAATGACCGCCTGGAATTTTCTTCTTTCATCATGCCTGCCTCTTTTATCAATCTGGTTTGATGGCGGAACTTGCGCCGGCCCAATTCAAAAACACTTCACGAACCTTCATGAACTGAAATGACTTGTCGAAAAAATAATCCGCATTGGCGCGTTTGCAGGCGTCCTCGTAAAATTCGCCATTGCAGTTGGTCAACACCATGACTTTGGTCTCGGGATGGTGTTTCTTGGCGTTCTTCAGTACGACGACACCGGAGCCGGATTCGAGGTTGAGATCGAGGATCACGACATCGGGCAGCAAGGTATTGATCTTTTCGATCGCATCCGCTTCGTCCGCCGCATACCCGACGATGTTTACGTATTTAAATTCAGACAGCATATCGCGCAGGCTTTCACGTACTCTCTCTGAATCATCGACAATCAGCACATTCATCATTTCGCCTTATTCCGCATTTTGGTTTGCAGAAGCTATGGGCGAATTATGTTTGCGCGAACCGGCAGCCGGTAGCGACGTTTGTCTTATATTCGTGTAGGTGCCGGGGAAAATATTTTGTCAGTGTTTGTCTGACATGCCCGCGTGACGGCGGGGCGGTTTACAGCGAGGGGGAAGGGCGGTTATTGTGCAAGATGATTATCGACGGCATAACGCATCAGTTCGGCGTTGTTGCTCAGGCGCATCTTTTCCAGCACGCGAGTCCGGTAGGTGCTGACGGTTTTCACGCTCAATGCCAGCACGTCGGCGATCTCGGTTACGGTTTTGGCGGATGCCAACAGCAGGAATATCTGGTACTCGCGGTCCGACAGGATCTGATGCGGAAGTTTTTCCTCAGTGGTGCCGATCTCGTTGGCGAGGATCTCGGCCACCGCCGGGCTGATATATTTCTTGCCCCCGGCCACGCGCAACAGTGCCTTGACCACTTCCGACGGCGCGCTCTCCTTGGTCATGTAGCCGGCGGCACCGGCTTTGATCAGGCGCGTGGCGTACTGGTCCTCGGAATAGATGCTGAGGATCAGGATCGGCAGTTGCGGTTTTTCGACATGGATCTGTTTGAGCACATCGATACCGCTCATGTCCGGCATGGAGATGTCGAGCATGACCACGTCGCAAGGTATATCGCGCATCTTGCGCAACGCATCGGTGCCGCTGCCGGCTTCCGCCACCACGCGCATCTCACCGCTTTCCTCGATGATCTGTTTCAGGCCGTGACGAACGATGGCATGGTCATCGGCGATAAGGATGCGTATCATATTTCAGCTTCCTTGCTGTGTCCTGCCGGCAAAATCACCGTCACACGCAGGCCGCCGCCATGCGGACGGTCGAACAGGATCTGTCCGTCCAGTTGTTCCACGCGTTCGCGCATGCCGCGCATGCCGTACGATGTCTGCGCAATGACATGTTTGTCGGGCAGGCCGCGTCCGTTGTCGCTGATGGACAGGATGATTTCATCATCGTGTTGATGGAATTCGGCACTCACCCTGGTTGCGCCGGAATGCTGGGCCACGTTGGTCAACGCTTCCTGGAAGATGCGGAACAGGTTGATCGCAGGTATCTTGTCCAGCTTCCGTTCGTCATCCCTGTCCTCCGCGGCGCTGACCTCGCAAGCGATGCCGGTGCGCTTCTGGAATTGCCCGCACTGCCATTGCAGCGCTGCCACCAGACCGAGATCGTCGAGGATGGTCGGATGCAGGTCGCTGATGACGCGCCGTGTGACGCCGACCGCATTGTCGATCAGTTGCGTCATCGTCTCGACCTGCTCCAGCAAAGGTGCGGTCATTTCGTTGCCGGACAATTTGCCGGACAATCGATAAGCCTCCATTTTGAGCGCGGTCAGCGTGCCGCCCAGATCGTCATGGATCTCGCGGGATATCCTGGCTTTTTCCTCTTCGCGTGCGGTCTGGATATGCGCGGTGAGTTTGCGCAATTGCTGCTCACCGGCCTTACGCTCGGAAATGTCGGAGAAGATGCCGACATAGTTGGTGACCTGCCCCTCAGGGCCAAGCACGGCCGTGATGGTCAACCACTCCGGATAGATGTCGCCGCACTTGCTGCGGTTCCAGACTTCGCCGCTCCAGAACCGGTCGTGCTCCAGGACCTGCCACATGTTCCGGTAGAATTCCCTGTCCTGGCGACCCGAGTGGAGCAGGCCGGGCACTTTTCCGATCGCTTCTGCATTGGTATATCCGGTGATTTCAGTGAATGAACGGTTCACCTTCAGGATCTTGTTGTTGGCATCGGTCACCATCACTCCCTCGCGGGATTCGAAAGTGACCGCGGTGATGCTCAACTCGTTGAACTGCTGCTTGAGTAATGCCTGCTGCTGCTTCATCGGGCGCACAGCGAGAAAATAGAAACACGGCGTGATGATGAAGATCAGCAGCAGGGGATCCAGGAGCTCCCAGAACAGCAGCGGGATATTCCGGCCATAGACCGGCATTAAAACAACCTCGATCAGCACCATGATCAGGAACTCTGCCGCCATGATCAACAGTGCGATCAAGAGCATCGCGCCACGCGGGGAGCCGAAAATGACTTTCAGTTGATGTTTGGTCATGCGAGTCCGGGATCAGTTTGCGGATAGGTGTTGCAGTGTTGCATCGGGCGTACTTTACCACTTCCCTGAAAGCGCTCGCCACCCTTCGTGCGGAACAGCGCAACATTCCAGTTTGCTGCTGCAACTATAAATCGCTGTACGAGTATGGCTGGCAGGTGGAATATATAAAACGCATTCCACCGGACCGGGCGTATCCGGACGAGCGCGAATCCGAGCCTGGCATTCGCGCACGGACCATGATGAGTGCCGTATCGGCTAGATGATATAATCCGCGCCTCATTTATGGTGCCGTTTCATGTCTGCTGTCTTCAATTTCAAAGATCACCTGTACGAATTATTTGCGCTGGCATTGCGCAAGGTCGCTCCCGACGCGATACAAACCGAGATCGTTGTGGAGCGCCCCAAGCTGGCATCGCATGGCGATTACGCCTGCAATCTGGCGATGCAGCTGGCCAAACCGCTGCGCAAGCCGCCGCGCGATATCGCGCAAGCGCTGATCGCGGCATTGCCGGCTTCCGACGTCATCGAGAAGATGGAGATCGCCGGGGCGGGGTTCATCAATGTGTTCATCACTACTGCGGCGAAACAGCACGTGGTGCACGGTGTGTTGCAGACGGGTGCGGGCTACGGCCACATCCGTATCGGCGCGGGGCGCAGGGTGGGCGTGGAATTTGTCTCGGCCAATCCGACCGGGCCGCTGCATGTCGGCCACGGTCGCGGTGCGGCAGTCGGCGATTGCCTGTGCAATGTGCTGCACGCGGCGGGCTGGAACGTGACGCGTGAATTCTATTACAACGATGCCGGCGCGCAGATCGACAACCTGATGAACTCGGTGCGTCTGCGCAGCCTCGGTATCACGCCCGATGATCCGGACTGGCCGGAAGCGGGCTATCGGGGTGATTACATCGCGGATATCGCCCGTGCCTATCTGGACAAGGAGACGGTGGAGGCGGACGACCAGCATGTGCATGCCAGCGGAGATGTGCAGGATGCCGAGGCGATCCGCCATTTTGCGGTGGCCTATCTGCGCCGCGAACAGGATCTCGACCTGCGCGCCTTCGCGGTCGAGTTCGACGTGTTCGCGCTGGAATCCGCGCTGTACACCGACGGCAAGGTGGAGGAGGCCGTCAAGCGGTTGATCGCCAGCGGCCACACTTACGAGCAGGACGACGCGCTGTGGTTGCGCACCACCGACTTCGGTGACGACAAGGACCGGGTGATGCGCAAGACCGATGGCGGTTATACCTATTTCGTGCCGGACGTGGCCTATCATCTGGACAAATGGCGGCGCGGTTTCACGCGGGTCATCAACGAGCAGGGTGCGGATCATCACAGCACCATCACGCGCGTCAGGGCGGGACTGCAGGCGCTGGACGTCGGCATCCCGCAAGGCTGGCCGGATTATGTGCTGCACCAGATGGTGACGGTGTTGCGCAACGGCCAGGAAGTCAAGATCTCCAAGCGTGCCGGCAGCTACGTGACCCTGCGCGACCTGATCGACGAAGTGGGACGCGACGCGACGCGTTATTTCCTGGCGGCGCGGCATCCGGATTCCCAGCTGGTGTTCGATATCGACCTGGCCAAATCGAAGAGCAACGACAACCCGGTGTATTACATCCAGTATGCCCATGCCCGCATCAGCGCGGTGCTGGCGCAATGGGGCGGTGAACGCAAAACCCTGCTGCAGACGAATGTCACGCTGCTGGACAGCGATCACGAGACAGCCCTGTTGCAAAAGCTGATCGATTATCCGCAATTGATAGAACATGCCGCACAGGAACTGGCGCCGCATCTGATCGCATTCTATCTGAAGGAGTTGGCGGCCGATTTCCACAGCTACTATAATGGATCGCGCTTCCTGGTCGAGGACGAGGCGGTTAAACTGGCGCGACTCGCGTTGATCGCCGCGGTTGCACAGGTGATACGCAACGGACTGGCACTGCTGGGTGTGAGCGCCCCGGAAAAAATGTGATGGCACAGAACGGATACAAGATGGGCAGAACGAACGGAAACAATTCCGCCGCGCCGGGCAAGGGTGCAAATTCCATATGGACCGGGATATTTGCCGGCATGCTGATCGGCGTCACCCTGGCTGCCGGTGTGGCCTGGTACCTGGTCAAGCGCCCGAATCCCTACCTGAACAAGGAGCAGCCGGTGCTGGCGAAACCCCAGCCCGACACGGGCAAACCGGCAACTGCGCTGGACAAGACCCCTGCCGCGGGCGATGGCAAACAGCGCTTCGAGTTCTACAAGATGTTGACCGATAAACCGGGCGTTACGGCATCCCCCAAGCCTGCCGGCGTTGCGGGTAAGGCCGCGCCAACGGATAGCAAGCCAGCAGCGGCCTATGAACCGCAGATATTGCAGGCGGGGTCGTTTTCCAATGCGAACGATGCCGAAAGCCTCAAGGCCAAACTCGGCTTGCTGGGTATCGTGGCCAGCGTAGAAACCGCAACCATCCCGGACAAGGGCGTGTGGTATCGTGTCCGATCGGGGCCCTATAAAAGCGAGGCTGACATGAATCAAGCGCGCGGCTTTTTGAAACAAAACGGGGTGGACAGCACTCCTATGCGGGCGAAATGAAATCCCAACCACTGATACATCCCATTTTTACACAAGGAGCGATACATGAAGAGTTTAGTCAATAGTCTGTTCGTTGCGATTGCACTGCTGGCCAGCACCGCGGTATCCGCCGATCCTCAGCTCGGCAAGGATTACAGTCTGCTGAATCCTCCGCAGCCGACCAGCACCAAGAAAATCGAAGTGCTGGAATTCTTCTTCTATGGCTGTTCGCACTGCTTCCATTTGCATCCCTTGCTCAGCGAGTGGGAAAAGACCATGCCCAAGGATGTGGAGCTGACTTTCGTGCCTACCGTGTTCCGTGATTCGTGGGAACCGATGGCGAGCACCTACTACGCGCTGGAGAGCATGGGCAAGCAGCAACAATTGCACGATGCCTTGTATCGCGCCTGGAACGAACAGAACATGCAGTTGGTCGACGAAGACAAGATCGCCGATTTTGTCGCCCAGCGCGGCGTCGACCGCGCGAAATTCAGCGCGGCGTACAGCTCCTTCGCGATGCAGAGCAAAGTGACACGTGCCAAGCAAATGATACGCAGCTACTCGATCAGCGGGACACCCACCCTGGTGGTGGATGGCAAGTATGTGATCGAAGGCTTGCAACCGGCAGACACCATACGCGTGCTGAAGGATGTGATCGCCATGGCGCGCAAATCGCATCGCAGTTGATCGTTCGCTGCAGCCCACGCCGGAACAGCCTTCAGGTCAGCCGTGCATGGCCATTCGACTGATAAAGCAACTAGCCATTCGACTAAGCAAGCAAACAACGCTTGCTAGTCGCTGGTTATAAACGTGCAAGATACGCACGTTAAGTCCACCCGCAAGGAGTCGCTTTGCAGGCGACTTGCAACCAGCCACAGGCTGGGCAAGATCGTCACCGCCGTGGTTGTAAACCGGCTAAAGCCGGAACAACTACGCAGGCTGGTCAGCTGTGCATGGCCATTCGACTAGAATATGCAAAATACACATATCAAGTCCACCCGCAAGGAGTACGCCGTGGTTGTAAACCGGCTAAAGCCGGAACAACTACGCAGGCTGGTCATTACCGGCGCGTCGGGAGGCCTGGGTCTGGCCCTGGCGCGCCATTATCTTGAGCGCGGCGCGAGCGTTGCCGCGTTCGCCAGGCGCGGAGTAATGTTGCAGACGCTTGCCGCGCAATTCCCCGGCCAGGTTCATTGCTACGCACTGGATGTGCGCGATGCCGCTGCGATACGGCAAGCAGCCAACGATTTCATCGCGCGCGTCGGCGTGCCGGATGTGGTCATCGCCAATGCCGGCGTGAGCGTGGGCACGCTCACCGAACATGCCGAAGACCTGTCTGCGTTTCAGCAGGTGATGGATATCAACGTGCTGGGCATGGTGCAAACCTTTCAGCCCTTCGTGGATGCGATGCGTGCCAGGCAACATGGCACGCTGGTCGGTATCGCCAGTGTGGCGGGATTTCGCGGCCTGCCCGGGGCAAGCGCCTACTCGGCTTCGAAGGCCGCCGCGATCACCTATCTGGAATCGTTGCGGGTGGAGCTGCGTGGCAGCGGCGTAAAAGTCGTGACGATCTGTCCGGGTTACATCAAAACGCCGATGACTGCCGTCAATCCCTACCCCATGCCGTTCATCCTGACGGCAGACGACGCGGCGAAACGCATCGCACGGGCCATCAAAAAGCAGACGCGCTTCAGCGTGATCCCCTGGCAAATGGGCCTGGTCGGCTGGCTACTCAAGTTGTTGCCAAACTGGTTATACGATGTATTGTTTGCCGGCGCGCCGCGTAAACCGCGCGCCGGCAAGCCGGAAAATAGCTGAAATCGCTGCGGGGCGATCCCGAATCACCAAGACTATCAATCCGCTGCGACACATGCTGCAACTGGATTCAATGCGAGGTGCGGGTTTCCTCGACATTATTGTGCTTTGCCAACTGGGCATCTTTTCTGTATCGTGCGAGGTTGTTAGACCAAGATTCCGACAGGCCTCCGGATTATGGGGCTTTTTTTCAACCCGTCTATTTTAAGGAAGTCATGATGAAAACCATTCTTACACTGTTGGCCCTGCTGATGTTAACCGGCACTGCTACAAGCGCGATGGCCGCCCAATACCCCAACACAGGCAAAGTCCTGCAGACCATGGACGCATCCATCTACACCTACATGCAGGTTACCAGCGACAGCGGCCCGGTATGGCTGGCCGCATCCAAGACCAGCGTACCCAAAGGTGCCACCATCAGCTACCCGAATGGCGCGGTGATGACCAACTTCAACAGCAAATCGTTAAACCGCACTTTCGACAAGATCATCTTCGTCGACAAGATCAAAGTCGAAAAAGCCAAGTAAGCGCAGCGCTCCAATCAAGCCCCGGTTGATCGCCGGGGCTTTTTTATTGCCCGGTTACAAACTGCCGAGCTTGCGCTTCAATATTTCATTCAGCTGTGCCGGATTGGCTTTGCCCTTGCTGGCCTTCATAGCCAGGCCGACGAAGAACCCGAACAACTTGTCTTTGCCACTGCGATAATCGGCCACCTGTGCCGGATTGGCGGCGATGATTTCGTCGACCAGCGCTGCGATCGCGGCGCTGTCGGAAATTTGTTCCAAAGCTTCCTTAACAATAATCGAGTCAGCATCACCACCTTCAGTCCACATGGTGCGAAACACCTCTTTTGCGCCGGAATTGGAAATTCTTCCTTTGGCCACATAACCCAATAGCTCTGAAAGACGAGGAGCTGTAATTGGACATTGAGTAATTTCTATTTCTTCGCGATTTAGTTGCGCAGCCACTTCGCCAATAATCCAGTTGGCGCAAAGTTTTGGGTTGTCTATATTACTTTCTGTAGCTAAATGCATTCGAGTTTCGTCAAAGAAATCCGCCATCTCACGTGAGGCGGTGAGCAAGCTGGCATCGTAAGCAGAAAGACCCAGTGCATTCACATAACGCGTCTGTTTCGCCAGCGGCAATTCCGGCAGCGTAGCGCGCACTTCCTCTATCCACTGCGGCGTAATCTCCAGCGGCAGCAGATCGGGATCGGGAAAATAACGGTAGTCGTGTGCGTCTTCCTTGCTGCGCATCGCCCGCGTTTCACCGCTGTCCGGGTTGAACAAGATGGTGGCCTGCTGGATCGTGCCGCCGTTCTCGAGCGTGTCGATCTGCCACTGCACTTCGTAGTCGATAGCCTGCTGCATGAACTTGAACGAGTTGAGGTTCTTGATCTCGCGGCGCGTGCCCAGCGCCGCGCCGGGGCGGCGCACAGACACGTTGACGTCGCAGCGGAACGAACCTTCCTGCATGTTGCCGTCGCAGATGCCGATCCAGCGCACCAGTGAGTGCAGCGTCTTGGCATAGGCCACTGCCTCGGCGGCGGAACGCATGTCCGGTTCGGAAACGATCTCGAGCAGCGGTGTTCCTGCACGATTCAAATCGATACCGGTTACATTCTCACGCGAGAAGATGTTTTCAGTAACTAGATCGTCACCATTTTCAGTTTGGAGTGAATCACCATCCTCAGTGCAAATACGGTCAACACCATGCACCGACTTGCCGGCATCTTCTTCGAGGTGGGCGCGGGTGATGCGTACCGTTTTTTCATAGGGCTTTGCATTGCCGGACAGCGGTTCGACCACGATCTTCAGTTCACCCTGCCCCACCACCGGCAGATCGAACTGGCTGATCTGGTAACCCTTGGGCAGGTCGGGATAAAAATAATTCTTGCGTGCGAATACCGAGCGCGGCGCGATGTGCGCGCCGACCGCGAGGCCGAACTTGATCGCCCGCTCCACTGCGCCCCTGTTCAGTACCGGCAACACGCCGGGCAGCGCGATGCTCACCGCGTCTGCCTGGGTGTTCGGCTCGGCGCCATAGGTGGTGGAGGCGCCCGAGAATATCTTGCTGTTGGTTGATAGCTGGGTATGCACTTCCAGCCCGATGACGATTTCCCATTGCATGCTCATATCCCTACAGCCCGATGTCTTGCGGAACGCGATCATGATGATCGGTTGCCAGCTGGTATTGGTGTGCGACGTTCAGCATGCGCGCCTCGGCGAAATAATTGCCGATGATCTGCAGTCCGACCGGACGGCCATTGCTGCCAAAACCGGCCGGGATCGACATGCCCGGCAGCCCGGCCAGGTTCACCGCGATGGTGTAGATGTCGGACAGATACATCTGCACCGGGTCGTCGCCTTTCTCGCCGAGATTGAAGGCGGTACTCGGGCTGGTCGGACCCATGATCACGTCGCAGTGTTTGAACGCATCCTCGAAATCCTGCGCGATCAGGCGGCGGATCTTCTGTGCCTGCAGATAATAGGCGTCGTAGTAGCCGTGGCTCAGCACGTAGGTGCAGATCATGATGCGCCGTTTCACTTCCGCGCCGAAACCCTGCGCGCGGCTTTTTTCATACATCTCGGTGAGGTCGCCGTATTCCGGCGCGCGGTAGCCGTAGCGCACGCCGTCGTAGCGCGACAGGTTGCTGGACGCTTCTGCAGGGGCCAGTACGTAATAGACCGGCACAGAAAGTTTTGAATTTGGCAGGCTGATGTCGACGACGGTCGCGCCCAGCTTTTTGTATTCATCTATTGCAGCGGTCACGCACGCAGCGACATCCTGTGCCAACCCCTCGGCGAAGAATTCTTTCGGCAGGCCGATGCGCAAGCCTGCCAGCGGCTTGTCCAGGTCGCGCGCGTAATCTTCCGGGTTGCGCTGCAAACTGGTGGAATCGCGTTCGTCGAAGCCGGTCATCACGTTCAGCATCAATGCCAAATCTCCGGCGTTGCGCGCCATCGGGCCGGCCTGGTCGAGACTGGAGGCGAATGCGATCATGCCGTAACGCGACACGGTACCGTAAGTCGGCTTGATGCCGGAGATGCCGCACAGTGCGGCGGGCTGGCGGATCGAGCCGCCGGTGTCGGTGCCGGTGGCGGCCGCGCACAAACGTGCCGCCACCGCGCAGGCCGCGCCGCCCGAACTGCCGCCGGGTACGGCGTTCCTGTCCCAGGGGTTCTTCACCGCGCCGAAATGCGAGGTCTCATTGCTGGACCCCATCGCGAATTCGTCCATGTTGGTCTTGCCCAGATTCACCGCACCGGCGTGATTGAATTGCTCGATGACGTGCGCATCGTAGGGTGAGATGAAGTTCTCCAGCATCTTCGAGCCGCAGGTGGTGCGCCAGCCCTTGGCGCAGAAGATGTCCTTTTGTGCGATCGGTATGCCGGTCAATGCCTGCGCCTTGCCGCCTGCCAGCAGCACATCCGCCTGGCGTGCCTGCGCCAGACTGGCCTCGGCGTTGATGGTGATGTAGGCATTGAGTGCCGGGTTCAGCGCGGCGATGCGATCCAGGTAGAGCTGGGTGAGTTCCACGCTGCTGATGTTCCCGGCGCGCAGCGCGCTGCCGAGCTTTTGTAAACTTGAATTGAGCATGGTCCGGACTATTCGATGACTTGCGGAACGAGATACAGGCCCGCTTCGGTTTGCGGAGCGATCGCCTGGAATGCCTCGCGTTGATTGGATTCGCTCACCACATCCGGACGCAGCCGTTGCGATAGTTCCTGGGCATGCGACATCGGCGTGATGCCACCGGTATCGACCGCCTGCATCTCGGCGATCAGGTCGAATATCCCGGAAAGTTGCGCGCGTGCGGAATCGATTTCCGCCTCGTTCATGGACAGTCGCGCCAGACGGGCGACTTTGCGGACATCAGCATTGGTTAAAGACATAGCAAAAACTTTATTGAAATAAGGCTAATAGGGTATCATACAAGGGTTTATTGGCGCACCTCTTTGACCACAGGAAGACTACAGGACACGACATGCTCGGAATTTTTAAAGGCTATTTTACGAATGATTTGGCGATCGACCTCGGCACCGCAAACACGCTGATCTGGGTGCGCGGACAGGGTATCGTGCTGGATGAACCATCGGTGGTCGCGATACGCCAGGAGGGCGGACCGAACGGCAAGAAGGTGATCCAGCAGGTCGGGCTCGCCGCCAAACAGATGATGGGTCGCACGCCGGGCAGTATCACCGTGATCCGCCCGATGAAGGATGGCGTGATCGCCGACTTCACTGTCACCGAACTGATGCTCAAGCATTTCATCCGCAAAGTTTACAAGGCCGGCATCTTCAGTCCCAGCCCGCGCATCGTGATCTGTGTGCCGTGCGGCTCCACCCAGGTGGAACGGCGCGCGATCCGCGAATCTGCCGTTGGTGCCGGTGCGCGTCGTGTCGAGCTGATCGAAGAGCCGATGGCTGCCGCGATCGGCGCCGGTCTGCCGGTGGAAGAGGCGACCGGCTCGATGGTGGTGGACATCGGCGGCGGCACCACCGAGGTCGGCGTGATCTCGCTGGGCGGACCGGTGTATTCCGGTTCGGTGCGCGTCGGCGGCGACAAATTCGACGAGGCGATCATCAATTACATACGCCGCAATTACGGCATGCTGATCGGCGAGACCACCGCCGAAGAGATCAAGAAGACGATCGGTTCCGCCTTCCCCGGCAGCGAAGTGCGCGAGATGGAAGTGACCGGGCGCAATCTGGCCGAAGGCGTGCCGCGCAGTTTCACCATTTCCAGCAATGAAGTGCTCGAAGCGATGACCGATCCGCTCAATAACATCGTCAGTGCGGTGAAGACCGCGCTGGAACAAACCCCGCCGGAACTCGGTGCGGATATCGCCAACAAGGGCATGGTGCTGACCGGCGGCGGTGCGTTGCTGCGCGATCTGGACCGCCTGCTGATGGAAGAGACCGGATTGCCGGTATTGATCGCCGACGATCCGCTGACCTGTGTGGTGCGCGGTTCCGGCATGGCGCTGGAACACATGGACAAGTCGACCAGCATCTTTACGACCGAGTAGGCAGCCCGGCAGAACGATAGTGAGTGTGTGGTGCGAGCCATGCTCGCCGGGGTTGCAGCAAGCGGCTGAAGACAGGGTGTTGCGGCAGTAGCGTTGCGATACGCTGCTGATTCTCCAAGATCTGCGATGGAACATAGTTGATAGACGGAACCCAATCTTTTCGAATTTTCAATCGCGGCCCCAGTCCGCTGGCTCGGCTGGCCTTCTTTGTGGTGCTCTCCCTGTTGCTGATGTTCGTCGATGCGCGCTATCAGTATCTGGAGTCGGCACGCAGTGCCCTGTCGGTGCTGGTCTCGCCGATACAACGGCTGGCCGGCTGGCCGGGCCAGTTGTGGCAGCAGGCCGGCGAATTCTTCCTGACCCAGAGCACCCAACGGGGTTTGATCCAGCGCAATGACGAGCTGGGCCGCCAACACCAGAGCGACGCAGCGCAGCTACTGCAATTGCAACAATTACAGGTGGAGAATCAGCAATTGCGCAGCCTGAATGAGCTGCCGCTGCGCAATCATTACACCACCCAACTGGTCGAGGTCATTTACGCCGAACGCGACGTGTTCAGACGCAAGGTGCTCGTTAACAAAGGCGCGGATGCCAATCTGCAGATCGGTCAGATCGTGATGGATGATATCGGCATCGTCGGGCAGATCACCCGCGTTTATCCCTGGCTTTCCGAAGTCACCCTGATCACTGAAAAAGACCAGGCGGTGCCGGTACAAGTGCTGCGCAACGGATTGCGCACCATCATATTCGGCGCGGGCGATACCAGCCAGCTGTCGCTGCGTTACATGCCCGCGACTGCCGATATTCAGAACGATGATATGCTGGTGACCTCGGGCATAGACGGCATCTACCCGCCGGGTATCCCGGTCGCAAAAGTGATCAAGGTCGAACACGATGCGGCCTATCCATTTGCGCAGGTGACCTGTTTGCCGGTGGCGGGTGTGGATAAACACCGCCATCTGATGGTTCTGTCCAGCCAGCCCAAACTGCCCGAGCGTCCGGATGCCGGGGATGCGGATACCCGCGTCAAGGTCAGGAGAAAAAACTAGATGCAGTATCACTCCATGAATGCCAAACCCGAGATCCAGCGTCCGGTCAGCAACCTGTTGATCGTATCAAGCCTGCTGATTGCGCTGTTCCTGAACGGGCTGCCGTGGGAGGGCATCTGGCTGATCCTGCGCCCTGACTTTGTAGCATTGGTATTGTTGTATTGGTGCACGCACAAACCGCTGCGGCTCGGCATCGGTCTGTCGTGGGCGGTGGGGATACTTGCCGACGTTGCGGACGCCAGCCTGTTCGGTCAGCATGCGCTGGCTTACACCGTGCTCGCATTCGGCGGCGTGGTGCTGCACCGCAGGCTGCAGATGTTCGATTTCCGCCAGCAGACCATACAGGTGCTCGGCATCTTTGCGCTGACCTACTCGGTGTATGCCCTGGTGAACTGGCAGGTGAACGGCTATGTGGTGTGGGCCT
>JBBRDZ010000012.1:0-28572 GCA_038203435.1 Burkholderiales bacterium | reverse complement strand
GAAAAAGTTTCAACCGATATGATCATAGCGGGTATATGGCGGAAGCGGTGAGATTCGAACTCACGGAGGACTCACATCCTCGCTAGTTTTCAAGACTAGTGCCTTCAACCGCTCGGCCACGCTTCCATATGGTTTTGTTGCACGAAGGGGGCAGTCTGTATCGCAGATCGATGTGCTGGCCATCCTTCGAGGCCGCGCATTTTGAACCAAGCTGCCGGTCATGTCCAGAAAAACGACGCTATTCTCCGGGCAATTCTAGCCCCTTATGCAGTCGGCCCAGTTGTTGGGCGTTTCATACAGACGCACTTGTTCGAGGCGCAAATGGTTGCCATAGCTATCCCGGTAGGCGGGCGCCAGGATGTCGAATGCGACCTGGGCGAGGTTCTCCGCGGTCGGCACGACATCGAGCAGCACGGTCTTGTGCTCCGGCAGGCTGGCCAGAAAATCGCATACCGGTTTGTCGCCGCGATAGGCCAGGAAGGCGTGGTCCCAGGCATCCACCACGCATGCCTTGGCGATACTTTTGACATCGGAGAAATCCATCACCATGCCCTGCTCGGACAAGCCTTCCGCGGTGATGATGTCCCCGGACAGGGTGATCTCGATCGCGTAGCGATGGCCGTGCATATGTTTGCACTGGCTGTTGTGGTTGGGGATGCGATGTCCGGCATCGAATTCCAGGCGGCGGGTGATGAGCATATCAGTTGCGATCTGTTTGAATGGCGCGGATTATACTCTGTCAGATTTTCAAAGCCGCCGCGCGTTGCAGGAATTCGCGCTGCGCCTGCGCCGGTTGATGCATGCCGTAGCGCAGCGCGGTGTAGCGCGCGGCAAGGTCGCGCAATTCGACATCCAGTTCCGGGCGTGCCGCGGCGACCCGTTCGGCATAGTCCAGCGCGCCTTCATGCGCGGCGCGCGGCAGTCCGGCACCGGCCAGTTTGCGGCACAGCTTGAGCCACGCGGCGTGCACCCGGTCCGGCTGGCGTACCCACAGGTGGCGCAGCATGTACAGCGCAAACAGCGCGATCACCAGCCCGAGTCCGGCCGCCATGTCGAGTGCCATTTTCTGCCAGGTGATGGATTCCATGCCGAGGCGGGTCAGAAAGGCGAATTGCCGCTCGGCATCGTAGCCCAGCACCCACTGGTTCCACTGGTTGGCAAGCGCATCCAGGTTGAAGCGCATGTCGCGCATCCATTGCGGCGGATTGCGCTCCATGAACGGCAGCGCGGCATTATCCGCCACGGATGCCGAGAGTCCGCGCTGCACGCGGTCCGGGGCGATCGCACCGGTCGGGTCGACGCGTATCCAGCCTTGTCCTGCCAGCCATACTTCTGCCCAGGCGTGTGCGTCCGATTGGCGCACGATGTAATAGTTGCCGACCGCGTTGTATTCACCGCCCAGATAGCCGGTCACCACGCGTGCCGGGATGTTGGCGGCGCGCATCAGGAACACGAAGGCCGAGGCGTAGTGTTCGCAGAATCCCTGTTTGGTAGTGAACAGGAAATCATCCACGCTGTCGCTGCCGAGCGGCGGCGGCTCGAGCGTGTAGACGAAGCCCTGCCGGTTGAAGTAGGTGAGCGCGGTGCGCACGATGTCGGCATCGTCCGTGCTACCGGTGCGCCACTCCGCAGCCAGTTGCCTGGCGCGGGCATCCTGCTGTTTGGGCAACTGCAAAGCGCGGCGCAGTTGCCGATCCGATTCCTGGCGGTTGGCGCGATAGACCAGATCCGAGCGTGCCGCGTAGCGCAGCCGCTCATGGACTTTCTGCCTGCTCAGCAACTGGAAATCGTTGGTGAGCCTGGCCGGTATCGACAGCTTTTCCGGCATGTCGAGTGCGAACAGCCAGGATTTGTTATGCGGCTCCAGTGTGACCGTGTAATCGACCGGCTCGTCCAGATCGGTGAATTGCGGCGCGATATCGGGGGGGGATATGCCGGGCGTCCAGGCACGCCCGTCGAAATACCACAGTACCGGCCCGCGCCAGTACATCTGGTCGCGGCGCGGCACTTTGTCGTTAAACACGACGCGGAACGCGACTTCCTCGGACAAGCTCAGGCGGCTCAGACTGCCCGGCGCCATGCGGTCGTCCAGCCCGCTGCTGGCATAGGCATCCTGCGGCAATCCCCACAGCGGGCCCTGTACGCGCGGGAACAGCACGAACAGGATCAGTGTCAGCGGCAGCGCCTGCAGCAGCAGCACCGCGGCGATGCGCAAACGCGGTTTGAGCGCGATGCTTTGCGCCTGCAGGTGCACCCAGGCGGCCACGATGGCGAGCAGAGTGGCCAGCAGGTATAGCGCGGTCGGGATGCTTTGCGAATAGAAAAAATTGGTAATGACGATGAAGCAGGCCAGATAGACCAGCACCATCGCATCGCGCGCCTTGTGCAGTTCCATCAGCTTGAGCGCGGCGAGCATCATCAGCAAGGCGACGCCCGCCTCGCGTCCGAACAGGGTGTGGTAGGTGTACACGATCCCGCCGCTGCCGGCGATGGTGATCGCCATCAGCAGCCAGCGTCTCGGCAACGGTCGGCCGCTGTGGTTGAGCCAGGCGCGCCACAGCAACAGGCTGGCGCACAACGCGCTGAGCCATGGCGGCAGGTGGTCGGCGTGCGGCGCGATGACCATCAGTATCGCCAGCAGCAGTCCGTACACGAGTGATTTGCTCATGTCGTCTGTCGCGGCAGATCGAACAGGGCGATGCGGCGCAGGCACTCGTCGCGATGCGCGGCACCGCTGCCGGGCGGCAGTTCGTCATCCGGCAGGCGCAAGCCGTAGCGCATCGCCTGCGACTCGGCATCCAGCACCCAGCGGGTCATGCGCGCCAGTTTGTCCTCTGTGCCGCGATCCGGGGTGTCGGCCATATCCAGCCACAGTTCTTCACCGAGCGGCATCGTGAACTGCTTGACCTGCAGGCCCCGCTCGCGCGCATAGGCTTTCCAGTCGATGCGCGGCAACGCGTCACCGGCGACATATTTGCGCAGTCCGGAAAAATCCTCATCGCCGGCGACGCTGCGTTTGCCGCTGCCGTCGGGTGAACTGTTGACCGGCAGCGGTGCCTCGCCCAGCGGTTTCGGATACACCAGGCAGCGCGTGTCGAAATGCAGGTAGGACCAGCAATAGAACAGGCCGAGCGGGAATTCGGTATACAGTGTCAGGCGGCCGGGCTGCAGCCAGCCGCGCCGCGAGGCGGTCAATGGAAAGGCGACTTCGCTATCGCATCCGGCGGGAACATCAAAATGGACCGGCGTGTGGGTGTTGTTCCAGAACGATGTGCCGGTCTGCACCAGCGCAAGCTGGTAACGCGGCAATCTGCTGCGATTGTTGAAGTGCAGCATGAATTGCGCGGTATCCCCGCAGTACACCGCAGTTGCGCGACCCGGCCGTATCTCCAGATGGGCGAGATTGCGGAACGCGTGCAGCATGGACATCACCGCCATCATCGTCAGCAGAAAGGTCAGCACATAGCCGAGGCTGAGGTTGTAGTTGATGTCGCCGAGCAGCATCAGTAACAGCACGAATACCAGCGTGAAACCCTGTTTGCCGGGAATGATGAAGATGCGGCGCTGTGTCAGCGTGACCGTGCCGGTCTCGGCAGTGCGACGGTATGCCCAGTTGCGGAATTTTTGTTGGAGTGCGGTGAGCACGGGTGAGATGATTTACGCAGTAGGGACGTTGAGTGTAGCTCTCAATGCGCAGGATTAGCTAACCAATCAACTGAGCGATTGTCTGTTTGAGCACTGTCTGGTCGGCTTTTTGCAACGTGCCGAGTTGCTTGATAACGAGCGATAGCTCAAGCGTGGCGAATACGGGTTTGATGACGGAGAGCTTAAGCAGCTTGGCGGCTTGCCTATCCTGTATCTGCATTTCGCCGAAGCTGAGGGTGGAATACAACTGGCTGGTGAAGGGGAATGGAACCAATACGCTATCGCCGAAATTAAAGGGCATCGTAGGCTTCATCTTCCTTGTTGTCCCACACGGCTGCGAAGGCAGGTTGACTGGTCTGTGCGGCAGTGCGAACCAGATGACGATCTTGTTCTCTCAGACGCAAAAAATCGACAAAGTCATCCACCTCTGCAATGCGTTCCGGCGGCAGAGCTTGAATTTTTTCAATCAGAATTTGGGCTGTAGCTGTCATTGCTATCTCCTCATTGTTTAAACCAATCAAGGCGCACGTCATTACCCTGTCTATTTATGGAATCGCAACTGCTGCGATCGGGAGCCCGGTATGCCCACCCCCTTTTATCGAGGGGCGCTGTGCATTCTAGCACTGCCGAGGCAAATGCGTTCCGCAAGGATAAACGTGTTATGTGAGGAAATGACAATGCGGAAATGATGTCATATATTAACGAATAATCAGCGCTTCTCCGCACGCAACAAAGCTCTCACAATCTCGCACACCATCACCTTGTGCCTGGGCGTCAGGCGCTGAAAATCTTCAGGCAAGGTTGCGACCGCATCTTCCCCATAGACACTGCGCTCCTCCTCGACCTTGAATACACCCGTATTTTTCTCGCCTTCCCCATAGTGTAGCCAATGCGGAGAAGCTTTCAGCCACTTCGCCAGGGTGCGGATTTTATCCCCCGCCGGAATGGCTTCCCCGTTGAGCCACTTGCGCACGGCCTGCGCGGTAACCGGTTTGCCCAAATAACGCTGGTTGAATTCGCTGGCGACATGGGTGGGGCTGGCGATGCCGATCCCCGCATCGTTGAGCAAGCGCACCAGCCGCTTGCTGAAAGCTTCCTTTTCGTTCATCAGACTCATATCTAAAGCTACCATCTCTATAGTAATTATCAGTTGCTTTTAATGGTAACTGATAGTAGATTGCAAAAAATCGGGCTGCCGCCAAGGAACATGTAGCCAGGCAAATGCAGAAAAGCGGTGCGTAACCTGGCTGAAAAATGAGGCCGGGAAACGACCAACTGTATTGCTGGAATAGGCACCAGTAAATGTAAGCAGAACAAACAAAACATGCAGCCGTCCATGTCAATCAAGGTGGGAGCTAGTCCATGCATCAGGAAACTTTATGGAAGGGCAAACAAATGAAGCTGCGGAAAATATTACTGCCTGTGTTTGCAATTGCATATCTCGCCGGGTGTGCCGAACCGGTGACCAAAGTGGATGTGCAGTCATTCGAAATCAAGAAAACAGGCGCTGATCTGGAGAAAGCAACATCCGGGCTTATGGGGATTCTGATAGATAATGGTTTTGATTTAAAGATAGTGGACAAGGATGCGGGCATCGTGACCACGGAATACAAGAAGTTCATATCTGTCGGCTCCAATCCTCCTTTCGACTATTATCTGCAAGTGAGGGCGAGAATCAAAGACGTCAATGGGGAAATGATTATGCAACTGATCCCCATCGTAAAAAGTCAGAACAGATTGAACATGGCTGCATATTCTGAGCATAGGCTGAGCTATTACACCGGCAAGCCGGAGAGCATCCGGTTAATCGACAGCATGAGCGCAGGCGGCTGGCGTTTGGTTGCACAAACAACCTTTATGAACTTGGTCGGCAATGTTGCAGAAGCATTTGGGATAACACAAGAAGAGGTTGTGAAGAACGTAACAACTCTCGAGGTCAGTACATTTGCCGCTCCATAGCCACGTAGAATGAGTTGGACCTATCCTTTCGTTGGTGGTCAGCATGTGTTCCTGCCTTGAGAAACATCAGGGAATCGCGACCGCCTCGATCAATTCGCGCACCAGCACATCACTGTCCAGCCTGGCATATTCGCCGACCGCCTGCAGGCGATGGCTGGTCACGCCGGGCAATACCGCCTGCACATCCTCAGGGGTCACCGCGTCGCGGCTGTCCAGCAACGCCCAGGCGCGCGCAGCGGAGAGCAGCGCAAGTCCGGCGCGCGGCGACAGGCCGTGGCTGTATCGCGTTTGCTCGCGGGTGTAGAGCAGGATGGCCTGCACATAGTCGAGCAGCGCGGGCGAGACGAACACCTCGCGCGCGCGCTTTTGCAGCGCCAGCAGTTCGCTGCTGCCCAGTTGCGGATTGAGCCGTGCGATGATCTCGCGCCGGTCCACACCGGACAGCAGGCCGCGTTCAGCCTGCGCGTCGGGATAACCCATCTGGATGCGCATCAGGAAACGGTCGAGTTGCGATTCCGGCAGCGCGAAGGTGCCGATCTGGTAGGCCGGATTCTGCGTGGCGATGACGAAGAACGGTGCAGGCAGCGCGCGCGTCGTGCCCTCGATGGTCACCTGCTGGTCCTCCCTCGCTTCCAGCAGCGCGCTCTGCGCCTTGGGCGTGGCGCGGTTGATCTCGTCGGCCAGCACCATTTGCGCGAAGATCGGGCCGGGATGGAATTTGAACTCGCCTACCTTGGCGTCGATACCGGGGCGTTCATACACCGACACACCGAGGATGTCGGCCGGCAGCAGGTCGCTGGTGAACTGGATGCGCTGGAACTGCAGCCCCAGCGTGCGCGCCAGCACATGCGCCAGCGTGGTCTTGCCGACACCGGGCAGGTCCTCGATCAGCAGATGACCGCGTGCCAGCAGGCAGGCCAGCGCGTAGCGGATTTGCAGCGGTTTGCCGAGGATGATCTGTTCGGCCTGGCGGATGACGTTGTTCAGACTCTGGTTCAAGGCAGTTCCTTCAAAACAGGATCGCGGCGACCACGTTGCGGTCTTCCGCGACCAGGATGTTGTAGGTGCGGCAGGCGGCCGGGGTACTCATGCACTCCACGCCGATGCCGGCATCGGTCAGGCTCCGGTACAGGCGCGGATGGGCGAAGCGCTGCGTCGCTCCGGTACCGAGCAGCAGCACGTCGGGCTTGAGTGCGAGGAAATAGTCGAAATGCGCCTGGTCAAGCGCGTCGAAGCCGTCGACCCGCCAGTCATCGCGCACCGCTTCGGCCAATACCACGATGCTGCGCTGATGGCGTTCGTCGTTGATCATCACGTGATCGGGGCCATGCGCGGTGAACAGTTTCTTTTCACCCGGATTGGCTAGATGTAGTTTCAAGAAGTCTCCGCGAAACGCGATCGTAAAGGAATGAAGAGTTTAGTGCTTGCGGGTTGGACACGTCAAACCGCAATGGCGGCGAACTGCGCAGAATTATGACGGACGGGCGCCCTGTTCCTCGAGCAATTTGGTCGCTTCAAAGGCGGGTACCGGCTTGCTGAACAGATATCCCTGCCCATATTGGCAGCCCAGCATTGCAAGACAATCGAGTTGCTCGGCAGTCTCTATGCCTTCTGCTACAACCTTGAGATTGAGCGACTTGGCCAAGCCGATGATCGCGGTCACCACGGCGAGCGCGTTTTTGTCATCGGGTAGCTTGGCGACAAAGCTCAGGTCGATCTTGATTTTGGTGATTGGAAAACTGGTGATATAACTGAGCGAAGAATAACCCGTCCCGAAATCATCGATAGAGATGCCCATGCCCTGCTTGATCAGCATCTCCAGGAAATTTTTACTATCGATCGAGTTGTCCATCAGCACCGATTCGGTGATTTCCATTTCAAAATTGCCGGGCAGGAGCTGCGCGGCTTTCAATGCGTTGAAAATGTCGGCTGCAAGGTCGTTATGTTTGAATTGCCTGGACGAGAAGTTGACCGCGGTGAAAGCCAGACCGAAGCGCTCAACCCAATCGGCTGTTTGAACCGCCGCTGTATTGAGCACATATCTGCCGATATCGATGATCAGCCCGATCTCCTCGGCCAGAGTAATGAATTCATCCGGCCTGACGACCGTTCCATCCTGCCTGACCCAGCGCACCAGCGCTTCGAAACCGAGGATCTTTTTGCTGTCGAGTTCCACGATAGGCTGATAAAAAACGACGATCTCGTTGCGTTCCAGTGCGCGATGCAACTGGGCTTCTATGCTGATGCGATTCTTCTGGGTGCGGGACAGCTCGTCCCGGTAGAACTGAAAATTATTCTTGCCAAGATTCTTGGCCCGGTACATCGCACTGTCTGCCTGGCGCTGCAGGGTTTTGCTATCCTTTCCGTTGTCGGGGCATAACGCGATGCCTATCGACGCGCCGATGAACGCCTCGCGATTCTCCAGAATAAATGGGGCTTTCAGTGACATAAGGATTTTTTCAGCCAGCACGCCGACTGGCAGATTGTCGGTAAAGCCGCTGATCAGGATGACAAACTCATCACCGCCCAGTCGCGCGACGAAATCTTCCTTGCGCAGTGCATCCAGCAGTCGCGCACCCACTCTGGCCAGCAGCAGATCGCCGACATGATGGCCAAATGTGTCGTTCACATATTTGAAGTTATCCAGATCGATGTATAACACCGCGAATTTTTCAAGATCATATTTGTAGTTGATCAGCGCCTTGTCGATCTGGCTGTTGAACGAATGACGGTTCGGCAGATTGGTGATGCTGTCAAAGTGAGCCATTTGGGAAAGTTTGGTTTCGATGCGGCGCCGTTCATTGATCTCCTGTTTCAATGAAACGTCGCGATGTGATAATTCATCAATCATATGATTGAACGCACTGGCCATTTCGCCGATCTCGTCCTGGCTGGAATATTCTGCACGAACCGTCAGATCGCCATTCGTGCTGACTTTGTGCATGGTTTGTATCAGGGACAGCAAAGGCCGGGTGATCCTTTTCTGCAATCCGGACAGCGCGGCAAAGATCAGGGAGGCACCGAGCAGGCCGATCAGCAGCAGCGCTGCGATCTGATAAGCAAAATGCACATAGGCTTCGCTTAGATCCATGCTGATTGCGATGGTGCCGAGCTGCGCCCTGTCAAGCATGATGCCGAGTACCGGGTAAGCCCTGTTGAAGGTCATGCGGCCAAGGCGGATATCCTGATCGTATCCTTGCGGATCGAAATCGCGAGGCGCGTTGTATGTGCCGGGTACTTTTGCATACGCCGAGAATAATTTTCCCGCTTTGTCATAGAGTTCCGCATGCGTCACATATTCTACAGCTCGCAAACCGGCGAGTGTTTCCTGCGCGGCCTTTTGATCGCCGAACAGCAATGCAGAAGTCTCGCTCTCTGCCAGGAGGCTGGAAATCGTTTGGCTGTTGTTCCGGTAGTCGTCCAGCAAGGTGCCGTACATATAGAAACTCAAGCTGATTATTGCCAGCAGGGTGATCAGGCCGACGATCAGCAGGTTGATCACCTGAAGTTTCTTGGTGATCGTGAGCTTGTTAAAGAGCGCTAGCATGCTTTATTCAATACACCTGATGGGCGAGTTTGAGTAGTCTTGAGCTCAGCGACATGGAATTGGCCTGTGCTGCAGTGCGATTGATCTTGAAGGCGATCCTGCCCTGTTGCGGAACCAGCGCGATGATGACATCTTTGGGGTCGTAGTCGTCTTCTTCCGAAACCACCAGCACGGGCGCATTGCCGAGCTGCCTGGCCAGACTGGCTATGGATTCATGCTCAGCCTCTCCGATGAAAAGTACCTGGCAGGACCGCGCCTAACCCGCTGAGGAGATGTTGGTAACGCTAATCGGGTGTTCCTTGAGCTGTTTTTTCTTGAACGGTTCGAGCGCTGCGAGCATCGCATTGCTGCCCAGCACGCAAATCCTGAATTCGTCGGCGGGCAGGCTGATCCATTCGGTGAACAGCGCGAAGTTGTACAGGAACGCCGCTTCGACATTGTATTTGTCGGCGACGATGCCATCATCTGCGGTCGCCGGCTGCACCGCACCGCAGGCAAGCATCAGGGCAGCAAGTATTACTTTAAAACGCATATTCCAGTTTGGCCATCAGGTTGCGGACGTTCTGCGGAATTGTCGGACTGGGCATTTCCGATGAGGACGAATGCTGTATATCGCGATTGAGCAGGTTGGTGACACGCAATTGGCCTTGCAATCCGCGTGTCCATAGATCCGGGAAGGTGGCGGTCGCATTCACCGATATCTCGCCAGGTATCGAGTAGGGCGAAGCATTCCACATATAGTCGCGCCTGCTGATGATTTGCACTTCTGCAGCAAGATAGGCTGACGAGTTGAAGGCTGGCGCGCTCAACGATGCCTTGCCTATCCACTCTGCGACATTGCTCGGTGTCGCGCCATTCGAGCCATAGACATGGCTGTTGGAGAGGCTGGTGCGCAACTTCAGGTTGCCGTTACCGGACTTTTCCATCCCCAATTCCCAACCCCTTGCTTGCATCGTCCCGACATTCTGGTACTGCAGCACCCCACCCCCGGTGTCGATTTGCTGGATCAGGCTGTCGATCCGGTTCTCAAACAGCGAGAATTGCCAGCGCGAGCTATCCTTACCCAGCCATTCCAGCACGCCTTCGGTGGTGCGTATGGTTTCCGGTTTCAAGTCTGGATTGTTCAAATAATACGGTGCTTGATTGAACTGGGATTCATAGGCGTTGGGGGTGCGGAACGCACGCCCGGCCAACAGTTTTGCGGTCCAGGCCGCAGTGGGATGCCAGATCAGGCCGATACGCGGGCTGTGACTGGATTCGCTGCCGGTGGTTTGATCCTGGCGCAAGCCCAGGTTGAGCAGCCAGGAGTCCGTGAATCGCCATTCGTCTTCGATGAATAATGCGCTGTGTTGTACCAGTGGATTGAGGTTTACATCAGAGCCCGCGAGCGGATCTGAATTGAAGTTGTGTTGCCTGGCCAGCAGATCGCGCGAGAATTCCAGTCCGGCGAGCAGGCGATGCTTTTCGTTTTTCAGTTGATAGCGGAACTCGCCGTCCAGCATCTGGCCCCTGCTGTCGTCATAGTTATGATAATAGCGCGGTACGGCAGGATCGTAATAGGGGTAGTTGCCCCGGTAATGCCAGTCGGTGTAACCCAGACGGGCATAGATGCTGCTCGCAGTCGAGAGTTCATGTTGCACCGAGGCGACGAGCTGGGTGCCGCCGTCGTTGAGTTTCATCGACGGGTCGTCGAATACCGTAAGGTAGGGTGCGGAAGAGGGATAGACAGTGCGCTCGTGGTTGAGCAGCTTGAAGCTCCACTCGCCGTGATCGATGCGCATCATCATATGGCGGTTATTGCCGAAGTCCAGTCCATGCGCAACGCCATCCGGAGATAACGACCCGTCGCCGCGAACCAATTGCCCAAGCGGATCGGTATAGGTCTGGTCGCGGCCTGATTGATGCTCGGCGGAAAATTGCAATACCAGTCCGGTGTCGTTGTCAGCCATGGTCCGGCTGGTCATCACATTCATGCCGGTCAGGCCGAGCTGCGAAACATAGGTCCCCACCTTGCTCTCGGCAGTCTTTCCTGCACTGCGCGTGATCACGTTGATCACCCCGAACATCGCGTTGGCGCCATAGATCGCGGAGCCGGGACCGGGGATATATTCGATGCGTTCCACGACCGACATGTCCAGCCAGCCTTCGGTGCCGAGCAGAGCCTGCTGGTAGATGTTGTCGTTGTTGCGCTGGCCATCGATCAGCAACAGAAAGCGCGTGTTGTAGTCGCCGGGGATCTGGAAGCCGCGTGCGCCGAGATAGTCGTAGCCGCGATCATTGCTGATATAGATGCCCGGCAAGCTGACCAGGGCTTCGCTGAGGGTGCGCCAGCCGTGCAAGCGGATATCCTCACGGCTGATGACCTGTACGGCAGATGGCGCATCGCCGGAACGCTGCAAATGTTTGGATGCCGACGTCACATCGACTTGCATCAACTGTTCCAAACTCAGCTCGGTCAGGTCGACTTGCTCGGCGCGGGCATTTGGGATGGCAAGGGCAAGCAAAACCAGGATGGCCAGTTTGCCAAGACTTGCTATTGAGTTGCTCAACGCTCACCCCCTTCCCTTATCCCCGGAACTGATATTAAACCAGCGGCACTGAAAACGGTAGAATTACCGCAGATTTAAAAATACGGAACGGTTGAGCGGCAAAGGTTGCATTTGCTGCTATCAGTTCCGGCAGGTAAAATCGCGCTCTTTGCAGCATTGTTACGAATTCTGACATCAGCCGAATAGATAGTATCGGACACCGTGCGAATTCCAATATCGGGCTGCACCCGGAAACCCCGGGGAAATTTCCGGATCGAATATATAAAATGAAGCCGATTTTAAAATCATCCAAGCTTTCCAACGTGTGCTACGACATCCGCGGCCCGGTGATGGAACGCGCCAAGCTGATGGAAGAAGAAGGCCAGCGCATCATCAAGCTGAACATCGGCAACCTCGCGCCGTTCGGTTTCGAAGCGCCCGAAGAGATCCAGCAGGACGTGATCCTGAACCTGCCGAATTCGTCCGGTTATTCGGATTCGAAAGGCATGTTCGCGGCGCGCAAGGCGATCATGCATTACTGCCAGTCCAAGAAGATCATGGGCGTGGGTCTGGATGACATCTATATCGGCAATGGCGCGTCGGAACTTATCGTGATGGCGATGCAGGGTCTGCTCAACACCGGCGACGAAGTGTTGATCCCGACACCGGACTATCCGCTGTGGACCGCCTCGGTCACGCTGGCGGGCGGCACGCCGCGCCATTACGTGTGCGACGAGGCCGATGGCTGGAATCCGAATATCGCCGATCTGCGCGGCAAGATCACGCCCAAGACGCGCGCCATCGTCATCATCAACCCGAACAACCCGACCGGTGCTTTGTATTCCGACGAGATCCTGCGCGAGATCATCAATATCGCGCGCGAGCATGAACTGATCATCTTCGCCGACGAGATCTACGACAAGATGGTGTATGACGGCGCGACCCATACCGCGATCGCCTCATTGGCCGACGATGTACTATTTGTGACGCTGAACGGCTTGTCGAAGAACTATCGTGCCTGCGGTTACCGCGCCGGCTGGATGGTGGTGTCGGGTGAGAAGAAACATGCGCAGGACTATATCAACGGCCTGACGATACTGGCCTCGATGCGGCTGTGCTCGAACGTGCCCGGGCAGTTCGCGATCCAGACCGCGCTGGGCGGTTACCAGAGCATCGATGATCTGGTGGCGCCGACCGGCCGCTTGTGCAAACAGCGCGACCTTGCCTACGAGCTGCTCACCGCGATACCCGGCGTGAGCTGCGTCAAGCCCAGGGCCGCACTGTATCTGTTCCCGCGTTTCGACCCAAAGATATATCCGGTCAAGGATGACCAGAAATTCATCCTGGAACTGCTGGAGACCGAGAAGGTGCTGGTAGTGCAGGGCAGCGGTTTCAACTGGATCCACCCGGATCATATCCGCGTGGTGTTCCTGCCGAATGCCGACGACCTGACCGAAGCGATCGGCCGCATCGCCAGGTTTCTGGAGCATTACCGCAAGAAGCACGGCACATGAAGATCGTCGACGTCTACGCGGAAAACGGGAAGCTGGTTGGCGCCGATTGGCTGAAGAAAGCCGAGCAAGTACATCGCCAATTGCGTCCCGATCTACCCGGGGACTACATGGAAAAGATGTGGCGGGTACTTGAGGGGGCGAGAATGGCGCTGGCGGTCGAGTCGGATGCGGTGGTCGGCCTGGCCGTTTACCGTTGGCACGAGAATACTTTCGATGGGATCAAGTTCTATGTCGACGACTTGGTCACCGATGAGACGCGTCGTTCCACGGGTGTCGGCCACGCCCTGATCCAGTATCTGGAAGGTGTTGCCCGCAATCTTGGCGCAAACGGCATCATGCTGGATTCCGGCACGCAACGCACCCGGGCCCACCAGTTCTATTTTCGCGAAGGTTTTGTTATTCCGGCTTTTAACTTTAAGAAATTTTTCCCATGAAACCAATCAATGTAGGTCTGCTGGGCATCGGCACCGTTGGCGGCGGCACTTTCACTGTACTGCAGCGCAATGCGGATGAGATCGCGCGCCGCGCCGGCCGCCCGATCCGCATCACTGTCGTGGCGGACAAGAATGTGGAACTGGCGAAACAGGTCACCGGCGGCACATGCCGCATCACCGACGATGCGTTCGCGGTGGTCAGCGATCCCGAAGTGGATATCGTCATCGAACTGATCGGCGGCTACGGCGTCGCGAAAGAACTGGTGATGAAAGCCCTCGCCAACGGCAAGCATGTCGTCACCGCCAACAAGGCGCTGCTGGCGACGCACGGCAACGAGATATTCAAGGCCGCGCAGGACAAAGGTGTGATGGTCGCGTTCGAAGCTGCCGTGGCCGGCGGCATCCCGATCATCAAGGCGGTGCGCGAAGGCCTGTCCGCGAACCGTATCGAATGGATCGCCGGTATCATCAACGGCACCACCAATTTCATTCTGTCCGAGATGCGCGACAAAGGTCTGGCTTTCGACGTCGTGCTCAAAGAAGCACAGCGACTCGGCTATGCCGAAGCCGATCCGACCTTCGACATCGAAGGCGTGGACGCGGCGCACAAGATCACGATCCTTGCCTCACTGGCGTTCGGCATCCCGATGCAGTTCGACAAGGCTTACATCGAGGGCATTTCCAAACTCGATGCGATCGACATCAAGTATGCCGAGCAACTCGGTTACCGTATCAAGCTGCTCGGCATCACCAAGCGCACTGCGGAAGGTGTCGAGTTGCGCGTGCATCCGACGCTGATACCGACCAAGCGCCTGATCGCCAATGTCGAAGGCGCGATGAACGCGGTCGTCGTACAGGGCGATGCGGTCGGCGCGACACTGTATTACGGCAAGGGCGCGGGCGCGGAACCGACCGCCAGTGCAGTGATCGCCGATCTGGTGGACGTGACGCGCATGCACACCGCCGACCCGGAGAACCGCGTGCCGCATCTGGCGTTCCAGCCCAACGCGATGGCCGACCTGAAAATATTGTCCATGGACGAGGTGCAGACCAGCTACTACCTGCGCCTGCGCGTGCAGGACAAGCCCGGCGTGCTGGCCGACATCACGCGCATCCTCGCCGACGAACAGATATCGATCGACGCGATGATCCAGAAGGAACCCGGCGAAGGCGAAGACCAGACCGACCTGATCATGCTCACCCACCTGACGCGCGAGAAGCGCATCAACGCGGCGATCAAAAAGATCGAGGCATTGAAGGTAGTGGCAGGCAAGGTGAATCGTATTCGCCTGGAAGAATTGGGGAAATAAATCAAACAATGTAGGTTGGGTTAGCGGCTTTATCGCGTTAACCAATGACTAGGCTGTCGTTGTTTGACAGCCTAGTCAGATGGCTATGCAAAGCTACCCAACATGCTGTCTGGTGGATTGTGACAATCAATTGTTGGGTTACGCTACGCTAACCCAACCTACGAACTGATGCGCTACCCGGAAGGTTTGGCCATCTTCATTCCGCCCGGTGACGCAGCTTTTTCTGGTTGAGGAAATTTAAAGTTACATCAGAAAATTTGGATGCCTCAAGAAATTCGCTTTTGTGGGATGAAGCGCAAGGAGCCGCGCAGCGAACGATGAGGCATATCAGATTGATAGACGATGAGTGAGCGAGCACGCGACACCGCGATTCGCCCGCAAAAGAAATTTATTGGGGTATCCATGAAATACATTTCCACCCGCGGCAACGCGCCCGCGAAGAACTTCACTGAAATTTTGCTCGGCGGCCTCGCCCCCGATGGTGGCCTGTACCTGCCGGAACACTATCCGCAGGTGACGCGCGCCGAACTGGATGCATGGCGCAAACTGTCGTATGCCGATCTCGCCTATGCGGTGCTGGCTAAGTTCATCACCGATATTCCGGCAGATGACCTGAAGGCCATCATCAACAAGACCTACACCACCAAGGTCTACAGCAACGGCCGCGCCGATTCTGATTTTTCACAGATCACGCCGTTACGAACGCTGGAACCCGGCGTACACATCCTCGAACTCTCCAACGGCCCGACGCTGGCGTTCAAGGACATGGCGATGCAGTTGCTCGGCAACCTGTTCGAATATGCGCTGGAAAAGCAGGACGAGGAATTGAACATCCTCGGCGCGACCTCAGGTGACACCGGATCCGCTGCGGAATATGCGATGCGCGGCAAGCGCGGCATACGCGTGTTCATGCTGTCGCCGAACGGCAAGATGTCCGCGTTCCAGCGTGCGCAGATGTACTCGCTGCAGGAACCGAACATCTTCAACATCGCGATCAACGGCATGTTCGACGACGCGCAGGACATGGTCAAGGCGGTGTCCAACGACCACGCCTTCAAAGCCAAATACAAGATCGGTACAGTCAATTCGATCAACTGGGCGCGCGTATCGGCGCAGGTGGTGTATTACTTCAAGGGTTACTTCGCCGCGACTAAATCCAACGATGAGCAGGTCGCGTTCTCGGTGCCGTCCGGCAATTTCGGCAACATCTGCGCCGGACACATCGCGCGCATGATGGGACTGCCGATCGGAAAACTGATCCTGTCCACCAACGAGAACGACGTGCTCGACGAATTCTTCCGCACCGGCTTGTATCGCCCGCGCGATAACGGGCACACCTACGAGACCAGCAGCCCGTCGATGGACATCTCCAAGGCGAGCAATTTCGAGCGCTTCGTGTTCGATCTGGTCGGGCGCGACGGCGCGAAGGTGCGCGAGTTCTGGAGCAGGGTGGACAAGGGCGGTTCGTTCGATATCAGGGATACGGATTACTGGAACGCGTTGCCCAAATTCGATTTCGCCTCCGGCAAGAGCACGCATCTTGACCGGCTCAAGACGATACGCGGATTGTGGGAACAATACGGCGTGATGGTCGACACCCACACTGCCGACGGACTCAAGGTGGGGCTGGCGCAACGGCGTCCTAACCTGCCGCTGATCTGTCTGGAGACCGCCTTGCCCGCCAAGTTCGCCGAAACCATACAGGAGGCGCTGGGTCGTGAACCGGAGCGTCCCGCCGCGATGCAAGGCATAGAAAAGTTGCCGCAACGCTGCGAAGTGATGGACGCGGATGTGCCCAAGCTCAAAGCCTATATCGCTGCGAATGTCCCTTGAATGATAAGGTGCCCACTCACCTTGTTCGACTCGCCCGGTCAAGTGTGGTTGTGTAAATATGAATAACCTGATCCTGCTGATCACCTGCTTGATCGCCGGCATATTGCTGCGGCGATCCGGGCGCATGCCGGACAACGCACCGGCGACCATCAACAGTTTCATCATCCACATCTCGGTACCCGCGCTGACGTTGTTGTACCTGCACGACTTCGAGTTTGGCACCAACGCGCTGCTGATGGCGCTGATGCCGTGGCTGATGTTCGCCTTTTCCGGCGCATTCTTCTGGATGCTGGGGCGCTGGCTGAAACTGTCGCGCGCCACCACCGGGGCACTGATGCTGACCGGTGGCATGAGCAACACCGCCTTCTTCGGTCTGCCGATGATAGGCGCTTTCTACGGGCAGGCGTCGATACCCATCGGTATCGTGATCGACCAGCTCGGTTCCTTTCTGGTGCTGTCCACGCTGGGCATCATCGTCGCCGGGATCTATTCGTCCGGGCGCCCGACCGTGCTAGAGATCGTCAAGCGCATCGCGGTGTTTCCGCCGTTCATTTCACTGGTCATCGCGCTGTTGCTGATCCCGGTCGGCTATGCCGACTGGTTCACTGCGATGCTGAAGCGCCTCGGCGACACGCTCGCGCCATTGGCGCTGCTGTCGGTGGGTTTGCAATTGCAACTGGGGCATGTCGCGGAACACAAGCGCAATCTCGCCGTGGGCCTGTTGTTCAAACTGCTGATCGCGCCGCTGCTGATCCTGTTGCTGTATGTCGAACTGTTCGGCGCCAAAGGCCAGCCGATACAGGTGACGATCTTCGAAGCAGGGATGCCGCCGATGATCACCGCCGCGATCATCGCCGGCGAACATGATCTCGATCCGCAGCTGGCGAACCTGATGGTGGCAGTGGGCCTGATCGTTTCATTCGCCACGCTGACCGGCTGGTGGTGGTTGTTGCGCGGCGTGTAGGGCGGACCGTACAGCGGCAGACCGGGAAGGACGCGGCATGTACTACGGAGAAAAATTCAACGCCATCACGCACCTGACCGGGGCGGTACTGTCACTCGCGGGCACAGTGGTGCTGATCGTGCTGGCAGCGCAACAGGGCGATCCGTGGAAGGTGGTGAGCGTGACGATCTATGGCGTGACGCTGGTGCTGCTGTACAGTTTCTCGACGCTGTACCACAGCCTGCGCGGACGGGCCAAGGTCATCCTGCGCGAACTCGACCACCACAGCATCTATCTGCTCATCGCCGGCAGCTATACCCCGTTCTGTCTGGTGACCTTGCGCGGCCCGTGGGGCTGGTCGCTGTTCGGCGTGGTGTGGGGACTGGCGCTGCTGGGCAGCCTGCAGGAACTGTGGCTGAAGAACAGCGCGCGCATCCTGTCGGTGCTGATCTATGTGCTGATGGGCTGGGTGGCGTTGGTGGCACTGGTGCAACTGCTGCATGCGCTGGGACCGTACGGATTCGCCTGGCTGCTGGCCGGCGGCCTGTCCTATACGATCGGCATCATCTTTTATGTGCTCGACACCCGGCTCAGGCATGCGCACGGTATCTGGCACCTGTTCGTGCTGGCCGGCAGCGCATGTCATTACCTTGCGATTTTGTTGTACGTGCTGTAAAGCAGGCCCGGCCCGCATCAAGCTCGGGCCGGGTCGGCAACGAATCTGCGATAATGTGGGGAATACACTGACCACTCGAATGCAAGGGCGTACTTGATGATTGCAACATTGCTGATGATCGCCGGGATCCTGTATCTGGCATTGCAGCTGGAGGATAAATTCAAGCTGCCCTCGCCGCTGGGACTGATCGCGCTTTCATTTGCGGCCCACTACCTGTTCCGGAAAGTGCCGGTATTGACTGGCGACGCCGAGCACTTTTCCATGCTGGTGGTGTTCCTGCTGCCGGTACTGCTGATCTCGGATTCGCTGGAGCTAAAATTGTCGGACCTCAGGGAGCACGGCCTGAGTCTGCTCTATCTGGCGGTGGTGGCGGTGGTGCTGTCGGTGTTGATGGCACTGTACGTTTCCAGCTGGCTGTTCGCCGACTACGGCCTGTCCAATGCGGCGGTGATCGTGTTGTTCGCGATGGTACTGGCGACTGACCCGGTCTCGGTGGTCAGCATCTTCTCCAAATTCGAGTTGCCGCACCGGCTGAAGATCCTGGCCGAGGGCGAGAGTCTGTTCAACGATGCCACCGCGTTGATCGTGTTCGTGTTCGTCGGCCTGTACGCGTTGGGTGGGGGTGCACTGTCGACCGGATATATCGCCGAGATCAGTGCTGAGGTGGTGTTCGGTTCGGTTGCTGTCGGCGTGGTGATCGGTTTCATCGGATTGATCCTGATGAAGACCACCGACAACCGCATCGCCGAGATGATGGTGCTGATCATCGCCGGTTATAGTGCATTCGAGCTGTCTGAGCATTTCTTCGTGCTGCTCAACATGCTGGGCGGTCATTCGCATATGCACCTGTCGGGTATCTTGTCCTGCATCTTTGCGACGATCACGGTCAATCATGTGATGAACAGCGCGATCGACGAAGAAAGTTCCCGGATCGACAGCGATGAAGCCGAGCTGCAGCGGGAGGCGCAAAAAAGTCACGCCTCGTCCGGCGTGATTGTCGATATGCTGAAGCGGGTCAAGGCCACCATCGCGGAACGCGACCGCCATCTGCGCAGCAAGGAGGACGTGCAACTGCTGGCGATCGTCGCCAATACGATATTGTTCGTCGCGATGGCGGAGATGATAGACCTGGGCCTGCTCTGGCAATACTGGGTCGAGATCCTGGTGATGTTCCTCGCGACCACGCTGATCCGGGCCGTGATGATGGGTTTGTTCGCCTGGCTCAGCAACCGGACCGACAAGATGGCCGATGTCAATTTCCGCTGGTGGGGTGTGCTGACCTTTGCCGGCATCAAGGGCGGCCTGTCCATCGTGATGTTGACCATGATCCCGGCATCGTTCGAGCATCTCGAAATGTTCAAGGCGGTGGTGATCGGGGTCATCATGTTGTCCACGTTCACCTATGCGGGGGTGCTGCTGGCCATCATCGGTAGCAACAAGGCACAATTCCTGCTGGAAAAGGCCGGCGAAAAACATTGATATTTTTTATGACCACTACTTGAAAAAATAATCCGAATGGCTAGTCCTGCCCCCAGTCGTGCCGCGTGGCGCGACACACTTTACCGCATCATCTTCGAGGCAGACACCCCGCTGGGCAAGGCGTTCGATATCGTGCTGGTCATCTCCATCATTCTCAGCGTATTGGTGGTGATGCTGGACAGCGTCGCGTCCATTCACCAACAATGGAGCGGAACATTTTTCTATCTGGAGTGGCTGTTCACGCTGATCTTTACCGTGGAATATATCGCCCGGTTGATATCGGTAAGCAAGCCGACCGGCTACATGTTCAGCTTCATGGGGGTCGTCGATCTGCTCTCGACACTGCCCAGCTATATCGGCCTGTTCATGTCTGCCCCGGCTTATGCGATGTCGTTGCGTCTGCTGCGTCTGCTGCGCATCTTCCGGGTGCTCAAACTCGGTTATTACCTTGAAGAAAGCGCCGTGATGGCGCAAGCTCTGGCGGCCAGCAAGCGCAAACTGCTGGTGTTCCTGTTTGCGATACTGTTGCTGGTGATGATACTCGGCACGCTGATGTTTGCCGTGGAGGGGCCTGAAAACGGCTATACCAGCATCCCGGAATCCATATACTGGGCGATCGTTACGCTGACCACGGTGGGATACGGCGACATCGCGCCCAGAACACCGATGGGTCAGGCGATCGCTTCAATGGTGATGATAATGGGATATGCGATCATCGCTGTCCCGACCGGGATCGTGACAGTCGAGCTGGCACGCAGCCAGGCAAAACAGAATATCGTCATCGCCTGCCCGCGTTGCATGCTGGAAGGGCATGCGCAGGATGCAAGATACTGCCGCCGTTGCGGTGAACCATTGTTGCCACACGATCAAAAATAATTTGGAGAGCCGCAGGATGTTAGTCAAAGAAATCGCAGGGTTGTGCATGGGTTTGTCGTTATTGTGTTCGGGATCAGTCCATGCCGCTCCGGAGAACCTGATCGCCCCGGCAAGTGCCGTGGCGCAAGAGAATCCTGTCGTTCAGGAGAAACCGGTCATCAAGAAGCGTCAGGTTGCCAAAAAACACCCGGCTGAACAGGTTGCCGTACCCGGAGTCACACCAGTCCAGAACGCGGCACAGGGAATCCAGACGCAGCCCGGATTTCCCGTGCTGTTCGCCGGCAACAAGATACTGGACGTTTCGTCCAGCCTGACCGGTGAATTGACCCCCGAGCAACGTGCCAGGCTGATCCAGCAGAATATCCAGACATTCGCCGACAGCAAAGCAGACGCAACCGGCCTCAAGGTGATCAAGCTGCCGGAGGGGTACGGGATCGGTACTGATGTCAGCATATTGCTGGTTATCACCAATCTGGACGCGGAACCATCGGGCAAATCCCCTGCCGATCTTGCCCAGCAGATATTGGGAGAAATCCAGACTATCCTGATCACTTATCGCACCAAGCACAACTGGCAAACCTATGGCTGGGGCGCGGGGTTCTCGGTGCTCTCCATAGCTGCGCTTTGGCTGGCACTGCGTTTGAACAATTGGGCGTTCATGTGGCTGGTCAACAGGGTTTCGACTTTGCACGATTACTGGAAAAGCGGCATCCACCTGAAGGGCATCGAAGTGCTATCCGCGATGCGCCTCGAACGTATCGTGCTGATGGCACTCAAATCGTTGCGCATCTTTGTCATCTTGCTGTTCCTGTATTTTTTCCTGCCGTTGATTCTCAGTTTCTTTCCCGAGACACAGGCACTGGGCGATAAACTGCTGGATTACCTGATCACGCCGTTCGCGACGTTCTTCCAAACCATCATCAAGTACATCCCGAATTTCTTCTACATTTTGGTGATCGGGGTGATCGCCAGGTATGTGTTGAAAGTGATCTCCTACGTGTTCAAGCTGATCGAGCAGGGCGAGCTGGAATTCGAATGGTTCCATGACGACTGGGCACGCCCGACCTACCAGATCGTTCGCTTTCTGGTCATCGTGACGGCGCTGATCAGCGCCTATCCCTACATCCCGGGTTCCAGTTCGCAGGCCTTCCAGGGAGTTGGCCTGGTGTTGGGCGCGATCATTTCATTTGCTTCATCATCGGCCATTTCCAACATCGTGGCGGGCGTCATTCTGACTTATACACGGGCTTTCAGACTGGGCGACCGGATCAAGGTGGGCGAGACAACCGGTGATGTGGTCGACAAAACGCTGCTGGTCACCCGGGTGGAGACGATCAAACGCGAGATCGTGACCATACCCAATTCCCTGGTGATGGGCGCCCAGATCATCAACTTCAGCACCTCCGCGGATGAAGGCGAAGGCGTGATACTGCATACCACGGTCACGATCGGTTATGACGTGCCGTGGAGTCGGGTGCGCGATTTGCTGGTGGAGGCAGCCAAGGAGACCAAGAACGTACTGGAGAAGCCGGAGCCGTTCGTGCTTCAGACTTCACTGGACGATTTTTACATCAGTTACCAGATCAATGCCTATACCAAGCAACCCAAGTACATGGCGTTCACCTATTCGGAACTGCACAAGAACATCCTGGAAAAATTCGATGCGGCCGGCATCGAGATCATGTCGCCGCATTACTATGCGCTGCGCGACGGCAACGCTTCGGCAGTGCCCAGTGTGCTGGGTGCAAAAGGCTATGTTGCGCCACCGTTCCAGATCAATAAAGCGTAGCGCCGCTGAAGTAACGCCAGCCATACAAGATGAAAAACGACAGCCTTGATCCGCTTCGGCATTATTTTCATCTCGAATGCCGGTCATGACAGCGAACTTGCGGCGTGCCGTGAGTCTGGGCACTGGCTCTTTCTACGCGATACTCATTAGCTGCATCGCCGGCAATGCCCTGGCGGTCAAACTGGGGCCGGTGCGCAAACAGGCGGTGGACATGGTCGTCATTCATTCCACCGGTGGGCCAACCTGCGATGCGGCCACCGGCAGACCGGTGTGGGTGAGCGCGGGCACGCTGCGCGATAACATTCGAAACATCGAGGCGCACCCCAAGCTCGGCATACACTACATGATAGACCGCGACGGGACCGTCCAGGCCAGCGTCCCGGAAAATCAGGTGGCGAATCACGTGTTCAAGTACAGTGCACGCTCGATCGCGATCGAACTCATCAACGACGGCGATGGCCGGGACCCTTTCCCCGCGGCCCAAATTGACGCGCTGGTCAAGCTGTTAAGGGACATCACTCAACGCCGGAGCATCGGGCCGGGCGGCATCAAGCGCCACTCGGACCTGGACCATGGGAAGCTGAAGTGCGACAGGAGCCAGAGGCGCAAGGTCGATCCGGGTGCCGCCTTCCCGTATCAACTCGTTCTGGACCGGGTCTTCAGGCAGGATTGAGCCAATCACTGACTGCTGCACGACACCGCTGGGGCAGACTGCCCGGTTTTACATGGCCCGGTTGAATCCGCAAACCGCAAGCCGACCGCCATTCGTTACCCCAATTGGCAGGCAATAAAAAACTCCTTGCATCGTCGAAGCAATGGGATTCCGGGCAACGCCCAACTCGTCAACCAGCTGGCTTCCTGTTCGCTGCCGCCACGACACCTTGCCGGCCATCGCGTTCAGTTGCGGCAGGCGCTCCGCATCCGGTATCACTGAACTTCAGTCCGATCGCTTCCAGCCCGGCGCGCAACGCCAGATGAGGCTCGTGATGGCGTGCCCAGAATGCGGACTTGATGCGTGTTTAATTGTTGACAATTTTCATAGGGAATTCTAGACTGTCTAGTATCATTTATATCAATGTATTATTTAACATTGGCTGATGAATGATCAAGGGGAGACTGTTATGGCGCTGAGCAAATCCAAACCGTTGGCACGAAACCCCGGAGAGATGACTCCTGCGCACGAGCGCATCGACATAGCTGCCTACGACCTGTTCTCGCGCTTCGGGGTTCGCGCCGTCAGCGTCGACCAGGTGATCGCGCAGTCCGGGGTCGCAAAAGCGACACTGTACCGCCACTACCCGACCAAGGAACACCTCGCACTCGCTTTCCTGCGCCGCCGCGAAGAACTATGGACGCGTGCCTGGCTGCAGCACGAGGTCGAGCGCATCGGCGGTTCGCCGGGCAAGCGGCTGCTTGCGGTGTTCGACATATACGACAAATGGTTCCGTGGTTCAAATTTCGATGGCTGCGCATTCGTGAATGTGATGTTAGAGAGCAATGGCAATGACCGCGTGATCCGCCCGGCGGCGATCGCCCATCTCACCACGATCAGAAAATTCCTGGAGCAAATTGCCGGGGAAGCCGGCATAACCGATCCGGAAGGGTTCTCCTGGAAGTGGCACATCCTGATGAAGGGCGCGATTATCGCCGCCGGTCAAGGCGACCGGGTCGCCGCACGCCGCGCGCGTGAAATTGGCCAATTGCTGCTGGCAGACGAAGGTATCGATTGTACAAACGGTGCCGGCAAGGCAGCGCAACGGCCGCGGGCCATGCACAAAACCAAGCCAGCAAAAAGCAAATCATGAACATGTCTCGACCAGACGGCGTGGATTTGGACTCGATCGGGATCGCCACCTGGGAGTGGACGAACACGGACGATCCGACGAGCTTCCAGGTGTCGCCAGGAGTATACGAACTGATGGGGTATCGGCCGGGCGAAATTGTTTTTAATTTCGACACCATCATGGCCATGGTATCCACGGAAGATCACGCCCGCATGATCGCGGCGCTTCATTTGGCCCTGAAGAGCGGCGATGAGAAGAACGTCGAATGTCGTATACGCAATAAACATGGGGAAGAGCGCTGGTATCTGGTCCGCGGCCGGGCGATCGCAGGCAACAATGGAGGAGCGTCCCGAATGGTCGGTGCCATCGAGGACATCACCAAACGCAAGCACTCGGAAATGGCAGCAGGCAGGTTGGCGGCAATCGTCGAATCCTCGGATGACGCCATCGTCGGCAAGGACCTGAACGGTATCATCAACAGCTGGAATGCGGGTGCAGAAAGGATTTTCGGCTACAGCGCGAATGAGATGGTGGGCACTTCCATCATGAGGCTGATCCCGGTCGACCGGCAAGAGGAAGAGAATCTGATCCTGGACAAGATCAGGCGCGGCGAAAAACTTGAACACCTGGAAACACAGCGCCGAACCAAGGACGGGCAGCTGATCGATGTCTCGGTAACCGTCTCGCCGATCAGGGATGCCGCGGGCGAGATCATCGGCGTGTCGAAGATCGAACGCGATATCACCGCGCGCAAGCAGGCGGAGTTGGCTTCGAACTGGCTGGCTGCGATCGTCGAATCCTCGCAAGACGCGATTATCGGCAAGGACCTGAACAGCATCATCATCAGCTGGAATATCGGCGCGGAAATGATTTTCGGCTACAGCGCCGAAGAAATGATTGGCACTTCCATATTGCGCCTGATCCCTGCCGATCGGCAGCATGAAGAGCGAGGGATTCTGGAAAAAATCATTCGCGGCGAAAAGATTACTTCCTTTGAGACATTGAGGAAAACCAAGGACGGGCGCCTGATTCATGTCAGGATTACGATATCTCCGATTCGGGATGCCACAGGCAAGATCATCGGCGCCTCGAAGATCGCACGCGACATTACCAAGCTGAAGAAATATGAGCGTGAGATCGAGCGGCTGTCGCGGCTTTACGATGCCCTCAGCCAGGTCAATCAGGCCATCGTGCGGGTGAAAACGCGCGCTGAGTTGTTTCAGAAAGTTTGCGCGGCACTGGTCGAGCGTGGCGGGTTTCGCATGGCCTGGATCGGCTGGCACGACCCGGAAACGCAATTGCTGGTGCCCGTAGCCGAATGTGGCGATGAGGGCGGCTATCTGCAAAGCATCAAAATTTATGCAGATGACAGGCCGGAAGGCCGCGGCCCGGCAGGGATGGCTTTCCGCGAAGGGCGACCCTATATTTCCAACGATATGTTCAATGACCCGGCTGCGTTGCCGTGGCAAACGGCATTGAAGCAAAACAACTTTTGTGCTGGTGGCGCGTTTCCGGTCCAATTGAAAGGCAGGAGCTGCGGCGTGCTTTTTGTATATGCCAATGAACCGGATTTTTTCCAGGACAGGGAAATCGCGCTGCTGGTTGAGGCAGCCTCTGATGTCTCCTTTGCGCTTGACAATTTTGCACATACGGATGAACGCTGGCAGGCTGAAGCCGATGCGCGAAGCGAAAAGCTGTTCTCGGATACGATGATCGAAAGCATGCCCGGCATCATTTATTTTTACAATGAACAAGGTCAGTTTCTGCGCTGGAACAAGAACTTTGAAATTGTTTCCGGTTATTCAGGCGCGGAGATTTCGCGGATGAGTGCGCTGGATTTTTTGCAGGATCAGGAGAAACAAGCAGTTGAAACAGAAATCGCGGAAGTTTTTCAGAAAGGAGAGTCGTTTGTCGAAGCGTCCTTATTGTCCAAAGACGGCAAGGCCACTCCCTATTTTTTCACTGGCAGGCGAGTGGTATTCAATGAGATGTTGTGTTTGGTCGGGATGGGCATAGATATCTCGAAGCGCATGCAAGCTGAGGCTGCGTTGCGGGAAATGAATGAAAACCTCGAGCGCACAGTGGCCGAGCGCACCAGCGATATGCAGGCTGCGCTGCTGCGTGCCGAAGCTGCCGACCGGGTCAAGTCGGCCTTTCTTGCCACGATGTCGCACGAACTGCGCACGCCAATGAACTCCATCATCGGATTTACCGGCATCGTGTTGCAGGGCCTGGCTGGACCGCTGAACCCGGAACAAACCAGGCAGCTTGGCATGGTGCAGGGCAGTGCCCGCCACCTGCTGGAATTAATCAACGACGTTCTCGACATTTCTAAAATCGAAGCGGGTCAACTTGAGGTCCATGCCGAACCGTTCGACCTGCGTACTTCACTGGACCGGGTAATCACCTCTATGCGGCCGATGGCGGAGAAAAAGGATCTTGCACTGGATGCCGTGTTACCTCTGGAAATCGGCATGATGGTGAGTGATCGGCGCAGGGTGGAACAAATACTCCTTAATCTGCTCGACAACGCCATCAAATTCACCAATAGCGGAAGCGTTACACTCACGGCCGATATTGCCGAAGATTTCCAGTCGTCGCCCGATTCGACGCTGTGCTTGGCAGTACGCATCCGCATTGCCGATACCGGTATCGGCATCAGGCCGGAAGAACTTGCGCTATTGTTCCAGCCTTTCCACCAGATTGACGCAGGCTATGCTCGTCAGCGCGAGGGCACCGGGCTCGGCCTGGCCATTTGCCGCCGTCTCTCGGCCTTGATGGGTGGCGAGATTACTGTCGTGAGTGTATGGACTAAAGGTAGCGAATTCACTGTCACCCTTCCTCTGCGGTTAACCAGACACCCATGAAACCCACGATACTGTTGATCGAAGACAACGAGCAGAACTGTTATCTTGTGACATTTCTGCTCGAACAACGCGGCTACAGGGTGATTTCCGCGCCGGAGGGTCAGCGTGGCATCGATTTGGCGATGACTTCGTTACCCGACCTCATCCTGCTCGACATCCAGTTGCCCTTGATGGACGGCTATACAGTTGCACGCAAACTGCGCGGCATCGATACATTGCGAGACACCCCGATCATTGCCATGACCTCATATGCTATGACGGGTGATCGAGAAAAAAGTCTGGCCGCCGGCTGCAGCAGCTATATCGAGAAGCCGATCAACCCGGAAACGTTTGTGGCCGAAATAACATGTTTTCTTAGCCCTCAATCCATTTACAAGGAAGCCACATGACTCGCGCCCTGATCGTGGATGACAAGGAAGAAAACCTGCATTACCTTACAGCACTGCTGACAGGCAGCGGCATTACGGTGGATGCCGCGCATCACGGCGCAGAGGCACTGGTCAAGGCACGCCAAGCCCCGCCGGATGTCATCATTTCCGATCTGCTGATGCCGGTGATGGACGGTTACACGCTGCTGCGTCACTGGAAGGCCGATCCCCAGTTCCAGCAGATTCCATTTATTGTTTACTCCGCGACCTATACCGATGCGGAAGATGAACACCTTGCGTTGAATCTCGGCGCCGACGCCTTCATTATCAAGCCCACTGAACCGGAAGATTTTCTCGCGCGGCTGCGTGAGGTACAGGCCAATGTGGACTCACTTGGCGCACCATCCCGTCCGAAAGAGTCGGTTGGCGATGAGAGTGTCAGGCTCAAGTACTACAGCGAAACGCTGATCCGCAAGCTGGAAGAAAAGTCGCTGCAACTGGAGCAAACCAATCTCGCCCTGCAGCAGGAAATCATCGAGCGCAGGCACGCGGAGGAAGAAGCAAAATTCCATAACACGGTGCTGCTGACTCAACAGGAAGCTTCGCTCGATGGCATTCTGGTGGTCGACGAACATGGGCAGATCATTTCATATAATCAGCACTACACCGAACTTTGGCAGCTTTCCCCGCAGCGTGTGGGTGCGAGTCAGATTGCTCCTGTGCTACAGGCAGTATCAGATCGAACCGAGAATCCGGAAGTGTATCTCGCCCGGGTCAAATATCTGTACGAGCACCGTGATGAAAAAAGTCTTGAGGAAGTTCCGCTTAAAGATGGCAGGATCATCGAGCGCTATTCCGCGCCGATCGTTAGCGTTGACGGCAGATACTACGGACGCATCTGGTATTTTCGCGATATTACCGAGCGCAAACGGGCCGGCACGGCATTGGAAGCGAGTGAACGGGAGCAGCGGGAAATGGCCAGATTGCTGGAGACCGAGCGATCACGTCTGTTGGCGGCCC
>JBBRDZ010000011.1:0-28706 GCA_038203435.1 Burkholderiales bacterium | reverse complement strand
CTTCTTGGCCAGCACGGTCGTGATCGCCGCAGTCAGCGTGGTCTTGCCGTGATCCACGTGGCCGATCGTGCCTACGTTGACGTGCGGTTTGGTGCGTTCGAATTTGCTCTTTGCCATGATTTATCCCTATCAATGTCAAACGTTAATAATAGATACAATACTGAAAAACCTGCTACTCTGAAATTCTGGTGCCCATGGCGAGAATCGGACTCGCGACCTCTCCCTTACCAAGGGAGTGCTCTACCACTGAGCCACATGGGCAGAAATGCAATCTGGAGCGGGTGAAGGGAATCGAACCCTCGTCGTAAGTTTGGAAAACTTCTGCTCTACCATTGAGCTACACCCGCAGGCTTTCCCTCCAACGCAACCTCTTACACAAGCGGTTGCCACAACACCAGTCCAACAACTACCCACAATTCTGTTATCCGACTTCAAAACTAATCCGTTTTTTGGTGGAGGGGGAAGGATTCGAACCTTCGAAGGCAGAACCGTCAGATTTACAGTCTGATCCCTTTGACCGCTCGGGAACCCCTCCAAACAGAACCCGCGATTATGCCCACCGGCCGCATAGTTGTCAAACTGATTTAGCAGGAATGCGTAATTATTGGGCAAAAAGGCGGCGTCCGGTTGTACCTAATCCCAGCGACTTGCCGATACGCAGCCCGGCCCGATCTGAAAGCGCGGCAAAGCATTTACTGGCAGAGCACTGAGATCGCCCGTGCCGTTGGTGTCCGTGCTTCGGGCTGAATTATTGACGGTGGCAGGTTATGCAGAGCGCACTGCCGGTGTTCGCGAAACGCAGATAGGCATTTGCGGTTACCGTGTCGGGTTGTGCCGCTTCACCATGCGACCTGTGGCAGGAGCCGCATTCAACCATCACGGCGATATCGGCACCGAACAGCTGGATCTCATCGATGTCGGCCTGACCATTGCCGTTCCTGTCAAAAAACGCGATGCGCGCGTTTTGCCCGTTCGGCTGGTTGTAATCGGGGAATGCGGAGGGCCCGAGCGGATAATTCACCCCGACCGGGTGGTGCGACTTGGGCTGGGCATAGATCGCGCTGAAATCCCAGGCGCCTGCAACCTTGCCGGGCGCATGACAGGAACGACAATCATCGCCCTGCGCGGGTCGCTTCATCAACAGCGCGATTTGCGAACATCCCTGCACGAACACGGCGAGCAGCACCAACACGAATAACGCGAGCAATGACCTGATCGAACCTGGCAGCATCACGAATCCCCCATCGTTAACGTACGCAAGACTCCTGCACTATACCCCTATACGATCTGCGCTGCTTCGGCGAATGGCAGACGCGGATTGCGCGGAAACAGCTTGGCTTGGTCGCCATAACCGAGATTGACGAGGAAGTTCGATTTGACCTTGCCGTCGGGAAAGAACTCCTTGTCCAGCTTGGCGTTATCGAAACCGGACATCGGTCCGGCATCCAGTCCGAGCGCACGTGCCGCGATGATCAGGTAGGCACCTTGCAGACTGCCGTTGCGGAACGCCGTGGTGTCGATCAGTGCCTGATTGCCGATGAACCAGGAGCGTGCATCTGTCTGAGGAAACAGTTGCGGCAGCTTTTCATGGAATTCGGTATCGTAGGCGATGATGGCGGTAACCGGCGCGGCGCGGGTCTTGTCCTGATTGCCCGGTGCTACGGCCGGCAGCAAACGCTGCTTCGCCGCCGCGCTGCGCACGAACACGATACGCGCCGGGCTGGAGTTGGCGCTGGTCGGTGCCCATTTCATCAGATCGTATATCTGCATCAGCAGTGCATCGCTGACCGGCTTGTCCAGCCATCCATTGTGAGTGCGCGCTTTGCGAAAAATGAGGTCCAGGCTGCGATCGTCGAGTTGCATGGTGTTTCTCCTGTTTTGAATTAAACTAGTCTACTCCTCCCGCAAGCCGATGTGCATGCTGAGTAACAAGGATAGGAAATGGTAAAGATGAATCCGCTAGTGGTTGCCGCAATCTACAAGTTCGTGAAGTTGCCCGATTGTGCGTCGTTGCGCGCGCCTTTGCTGGCGCAATGCGATGCGCTCGGCATCACCGGCACGCTGTTGCTCGCGGACGAGGGCATCAACGGCACCATCGCCGGCACGCGTACCGGCATCGATAATATTTTGGCGTATCTGCGCAGCGACCCGCGCCTGGCTGATCTGGAACACAAGGAATCTGCCACCGATCATCCGCCGTTCTACCGCATGAAGGTCAAGCTGAAACAGGAGATCGTCACCATGGGCGTGCCCGGTATCGATCCCACCGAACTGGTCGGCCAGTATGTCAAACCGCAAGACTGGAACGCGCTGATCAGCGATCCCGATGTGCTGTTGATCGACACGCGCAACGATTACGAAGTCGAGGTCGGCACGTTCAAGGGCGCAGTCGATCCGCGCATCACCACCTTCCGCGAATTTCCGGAATACGTGAAAAAGAATTTCGCTCCAGACAAGCAGCCGCGCGTCGCGATGTTCTGCACCGGCGGCATACGCTGCGAAAAAGCCTCGGCGTACATGCTGCAGCAGGGCTACCCCGAGGTCTATCACCTGCAGGGCGGGATACTGAAATATCTGGAGAATGTTCCCGCCGAGGAAAGTCTGTGGCAAGGCGAATGTTTCGTGTTCGACCAGCGCGTCGCAGTCGGGCAAGGCCTGGCGCCGGGACATTACGAACTGTGCTACGGTTGCTCGCGCCCGATCACTGCGGAACAAAAGGCTTCGCCAAAATACCAGGCGGGCGTGTCCTGCCCGAATTGCTTCGATGCCCTCACACCCGAAAAACGCGCCGCCGCGCTGGAGCGGCAAAAGCAGGTTGCGTTAGCGCAGCAGCGCGGCGAGAAACATATTGGTAAACGCAGCAAGAAAGCGGCGAAGGTCGCGTAGTTATGTAGGTCGGGTTAGGCCGCAGGCCGTAACCCGACAGACACCTCCAATTTATTTCCGCGTCGGGTTACGCTACGCTAACCCGACCTACTGGTTAGCCGAAGCAACAACTGCAGTACGAAAAAGTTTGCTGTTACGAGGATTGATTCCTCTGCAGGAAAAAGTCGCCCGACCATTTCCCGCCTTTGAAATCGAGCGTGAGGCGTTTCGGCACGAAGGCCTCCGGCTTGACGATGGGGAAATCTTCCACCGGCGGTTCGACTTCGAAATCCTTTACGTTGCAGGCCTTGGTCATGATGGGGCGAAAGCCGACCTTAAGATGCGGCGAAACCGACGTGAACGCCGCGGCCTGCGCATCGCGCCCGAAGCGCACCGCCTTGCGGATCAGGCAACTGAAATACAACTCCATTTCAACGTTCAACGGTTCGGTCAACAGGTTCAACTGCCTGTCGGCCGAGGTGCTCCATTCCACGAGGACTTTCTTACCGAGAATCTCGATTGTGGTTTGCATGATTCACATTCCTTTTGGTTCGTAGGTTGGGTGGAGCATAGCGATACCCAACAACAAAATCAAAGTCGCGGGGTGTGGCCCCGTACGCCAATTACTTTCTTTGTGCGGCCAAAGGCAACTTCGTCGGGGGTAGCCCGACAGCTAGTTACTTTTCTTGCTTCGCCAAGCAAAGTAACCAAAAGAAGGCGACCCCTGCCGCTCCAGCCTACGGCTTCCTTCGGTTGAATGAATCCATCGGGGGCTGCGCAACTCGACCTGGCGGGGCGCACACTTCGCGCCCCACTGCGGGACTCGAACAGTGCTCGCCTAAACCTCCCGATGGATTCATCCACCCTCAGTGGCGCAAAAGGGGAGTGAAAAAGCAAAACCGAAAAAACGGGTGGGCTTTGCCCACTATGTCGGGCAGAGCCCGACTTGTCGCCACAAAAATCGTGCGCGCAGCGCATACGAAACCGCTTTGTTTTCTTCCCCCTGAGCGCCGCCGAGTAGCACAGACTGGTCAGGGGGTGTCGGCGAGGACTGTCTGAGCGCGTAGCGCGAGTTCCGCAGCCGCCTGACCAGTCGAGCAACGCAGGGGACCGCGTAGCGGCGGCAAACCGGGGTCGCCTTTTCTTTGGTTACTTTATTTTGGCGAAGCAAAAGAAAGTAACTAGCTGCCGGGCTACCCCCGGCGGGGTTGGTTTTGATTGTTGGGCTTCGCTATGCTCAACCCAACCTACGCTTGCTCTTTTGTGTGCATAAATTAATGCATGCTCCTGATGTGCTCTCTTGTTTTATCGTCAGCATCTAGTGCAGTTTGATATTTGTTTAATAACACACCAACCTCGTTCTGCAGCTTGTGTATTTCAACCAGCTTAGATTCTAGTTGTTTGGGTGTTAAATCATGATGGCTGTCGCCTGGTGATGGAGCTTTGCTCAATAGCTCTTTGAGTTTGTTTGTGTCGGATTCATATTGCTGCTTCCACTGCTGCATAGCGCCAGAATGGTAATTACCTACAGCAGCAGCGACTCTCTCACGAGACGTATTTGCATAAGGCAGCAACTCTTCAGCTCTTGTTAAAGCCGAGGCGCAATTATTAATTGATTTCCGATACTCTAAGCGTAAATCAAGCGATTTAATTTCATTGCTTTTGCGAAGGCTAATGAAGCCCATAATGACACCCGAAATCCCAGTGATTGCGCCGATAATTCCTGTAGCCATACCTACATAACTGGGCCAGTTGGGATCAGCCATTTAATGTACCCTCAGTGTGTCCATATTACATAAGCGCCTAACGTAACTTAGGCGTCCCACAAACCACATCCGCATTCTGCGCCCGATTCCTCAACGCATGATCCATCAGCACCAGCGCCAGCATCGCCTCGGCGATCGGCGTCGCGCGTATCCCCACACAGGGATCATGACGACCATGCGTCTCCACCATCACCGCCTCGCCCTGCAAATTGATCGAGCGTCGCGGAATGCGGATACTCGATGTCGGTTTGATCGCGATGTGCGCGACGATGTGTTGCCCGGTGGAGATGCCGCCGAGTATGCCGCCGGCGTTGTTGGAAAGAAATCCCTGCGGGGTCAGTTCGTCACCGTGTTCGCTGCCCTTCTGCATCACGCTGGCGAAACCCGCGCCGATCTCGACGCCCTTCACCGCGTTGATGCTCATCAGCGCGTAGGCGATCTCGGCATCGAGGCGGTCGTATACCGGCTCGCCCAGACCGACCGGCACGTTCTCCGCAACCACGGTGATCTTCGCGCCGACCGAATCGCCGGACTTGCGCAAGGCGTCCATGTAGTCTTCCAGCGTTTGCACCACGCCGGCATCGGCCGCGAAGAACGGGTTGTCGTTTACCACCGCCCAGCTCTTGAACGGCATTTCGATCTCGCCGATCTGCGTCACGTAGCCGCGCACCACGACTCCGTACTTTTCGTTCAGCCATTTCTTCGCGATCGCGCCGGCCGCGACGCGCACCGCGGTCTCGCGCGCCGAGGAACGCCCGCCGCCGCGATAGTCGCGGAAACCGTATTTCTGCGTGTAGGTGTAGTCGGCGTGGCCGGGGCGGAAGGTGCTGGCGATGTTGCCGTAATCCTTGCTGCGCTGGTCCTCGTTGCGGATCAGCAGCGCGATCGGGGCGCCGGTGGTCCTACCTTCGAATATCCCCGACAATATCTCCACCGTGTCCGATTCTCGGCGCTGTGTGACGTGCCTCGAGGTGCCGGGCTTGCGCCGGTCGAGATCATGCTGCAGATCTTCCGCGCTCAACGCCAGTCCCGGCGGGCAGCCATCCACCACGCAGCCGATCGCCGGGCCGTGCGATTCGCCGAACGAGGTGACCGTGAATAATGTACCTAGGGTGTTTCCAGACATGGCCCATCCTTATAATGTAAGCGATTGCTCTCGCAAAAATAATGGTGCACAGTTTAACATGGCAACTTGTAGGAGCGGGCCATGCCCGCGACAATGGATTCGCGGGCATGGCCCGCTCCTACATTACTTCAATTAAAGGAATAACGATGAAAGCCGTTCTGATGATCACCGCCGGCAGCCCCGATGTACTGGCCCAGTACGATGTCGACAAGCCCGAGCTGAATTCGTCGCACCATGTGCGCGTCAAGCTGGTCGCGGCCGGGGTGAATCCGCTGGATACGAAATTGCGCAGCAAGCCGGTCTATTACCCGGACAAGTTGCCGGCGATACTCGGTTGCGACGGTGCCGGCATCGTGGAGCGGGCGGGCAGCGCGGTGACACGCTTCAAGGAAGGCGATGCGGTGTTCTTTTGCAACGGCGGCATCGGCGACGAGCCGGGCTGCTATGCCGAATTCACCACGGTGCACGAAGAATATTGCGCCGCCGCACCGGCCAATATCGGCCTGCAGGATGTGGCGGGATTGCCGCTGGTATTGATCACGGCCTGGGAAGCGCTGGTCGAACGCGCCAATCTGCAGCCCGGGCAAACCCTGCTGATCCATGGCGGCACCGGCGGCGTGGGACATATCGCATTACAGCTGGCCAAGCATCTCGGCGCGCGCGTGGCGGTCACGGTCAGCGACGACAAGAAGGAAGGCTTGGCGCAGGGCCTCGAAGCCGACAAGATCGTCCGCTACAAGGAGATGGATTTCGTGGTTGATGTCGAGGAGTGGTCCGGCGGAAAAGGTGTCGACATGGTACTCGACACGATAGGCGGCGAGGTGTTCCTGCGCTCGATGAATGTCACGCGTATCGGCGGCAAGATCGTCACCCTGCTGTCCACGCCGATGTCGCTGGAGGACACGCAACTGGCACGGCTGCGCAACCTGTCGATATGCTATGAGCTGATGCTCACCCCGCAACTCATGAAGCAGCACGATGAACGCATCCGCCAGCGCAAGATACTGGAAATGGGCGCGCGTCTGGTCGAGGAAGGCAAACTCGGCGTACTGGTCTCCTATGCGCTACCGCTCAAAGATGCCGCCGAGGCCCATCGCATCATCGAAAAGGGACACGTACTGGGGAAAGTCATCCTGACCATGGGCTGATTCCAATTCCATTTCATCGGTGACACGGCGTTGGCTTCCTGATACATGATACAACAACTAGCCATTCGACTAGGCTGCCGAAAGACAACAGCCAAGTCGCTGGTTATAGCCGTACTAAATTGTACTGCCTTCGTCGTTCGCTCGTTGCCGCCTTGTTTCACCTTCGAAATGGATTTGGAATGATGCTCCCTCGCATCCGACTATTCGCGGTTGCGCATGTGATCCGCGACCTTGGCGAATGCGGCCGCCAGTTCCACCTGCAAGGCGGGATCTTCCACCACATCGCGCAATGCCTGTTCCATGCACATCAGCCACTGGTCGCGCTCGGTATCACCGATGGAAAACGGAAAGTGGCGTTTGCGCAACATCGGGTGTCCGTATTGCTCCACATACAACTGCGGTCCGCCCATCCAGCCGGTCAGGAACTTGTACAGTTTGTCGGTCGCACCCTGCAGGTCCTGCGCATGCAACTTGCGAATGCCGTAAGCCTCGGGCAGCTCGTCCATCAATTGGTAGAAGCGCTGCACCAGCGCGCGAACTTTCTCCGCGCCGCCGATGCGTTCGAAATGGGTGAGTGACGTTGTAGCGATCTGCATCCTGGACTGTACCTGTGTTGATTGGACCGGTTACGCGCCGCCTTACCATTCCCGGAACGAGAAGCCGAGGCCGACGGTATTCTGGTGATGATTATAATCGATCAGACTTTCACCATAACCCGAGGTCAGCTGCAGGTGCATGCGCGCTGCGCTGCCGAACTTCACCGGCGTCGCCCAGTCGAGTTGCGCAAAGCCGCGGTTATTCGATCTGTGCAGATTGTTGCGCAGCAGCAGCGCGACAGATTGCGATTTATCCCTGGGCTCCCAGCGAATGGCCAGATCGCCGTGACCAAGATAATCGGCGATGTCGGGGTTGTCGTCCTTCGCGGCACTTTCCGGCAGTCGCTGCCAGACGCGCAGCATGATCGATGTCATGTCGTTCCATTCCCAGCCGCCGAGCATATAGACACGGTTCCAGCTGCGCGACTCGGGCAGCAGACGGCCGTTCGACTGGTGCACCCAGCCGAGATTGATGAGTTTCAATCCGGATGTATAGCCGGTGCCCAGCGTCGCAATCAGTTCCGGTTCGTACATGGTTTCGCGGAACGGTGAGGAATTGCGGGTGTTGAACATCTGCAGATTGGACTGCTGCGTGTAGGTGCCCCAGAAGCGTACGGTCTTGATGCCGAGGAAATCGATATTGCGCTGGTCACCGATGTCGGCCTTGACGCTCATCTGGAACTTCAGTTCGGTCACATCCAGGTCGGCGGGGGTCAGCACATTATGATCGGGCAACGGAGAGCTTGGCAGGGGATTGGTGCGGTTGGTCCGTTTAAAGATCAGATAGTTCAGCCGGTAGGGTTGCAGCCGGCCCAGCTTGCTCGGGTCGCGGTTGGACAAATCATCCAGGTTCCACGCCTTGGTCAGGTAGGAACGTTCGCTGGTCGCCGCTTCACCGGCCAGGATGGTGCCCGCTTGCTGCGCATCGTCGGGTGAACCCGCAGGTGCGTGATGGGCCAAACTGTCATAGCAGCTGAGCCGCGCGTCATCATCGCCGGGATATTTCTGCGCGCACTGCAGCAACACCTCGCTGTCGGCATGCGCCGCTTGCAAACCTGCTGTGCACAACAGCAGGGATAAAAAGACGGTACGGATCGTGATGGTTTTCAAATACACCTCTGTGACAGCGCGCAGTTTACGCGAACTTGAATCTCTCAACCGGGTTACTGCAACGGAAAGCGTGCCAATACGCCATAACCGGACGGGTTGTCCGGGCAGCGCGATTGCACCAGCACGAACTCCCTTACCTGCCAGCACACCGGATGCATGCCGGGCAGGGGCGCGTCGCTCCACTCGGCGTTGCGCAACAGAGTGACGTGCGGCTGGTATGCGCGCTGCTCGAACCGGAGATGCTGCCGCGCCAGCGCTTGCTCCAGCGCGTCGTACAATCGCCCGAGCTGCGTCGGCACTGTGCCGGGTGCGGCATACACGATGTGATTGTGGCCCCAGTAACGCGCCGCGTCGAAACACAATTCAAACGATTCGGCGCGGACTTGCTGCGCAGCCAGTCGCAAAGTCTCGACGCTGGATGGCGCCACCTCGCCGATGAACAACAGTGTGCTGTGCAGGGTCTCGCCGCGCATCGCACGCCCGCCGCACAGTTGCTGCAGCGCTTGCTGCCAGGCAACCAATCGGCTTTGCGCTTCGGCGGTCGGCCAGAGCGCGAAGAACACCTTGATCGTGGAAAGTGGTTGTGGGTCCATGAGCCGTTATTCTATTGCCTTCCGGAGACCGGTGCGCGAAACTCCGGCGTTAATCCCCGCCACGGCCGCTCACGACGGCGAGTTCGCCTTGAACGACTTGAGTTGCACCTTGAGTCCGCGCGCAGCCAGCGCATAACCGCCATCGCTGCCATCCACGAAATGCAGGTGATTGCCGTTGTAGGATTGCACCAGACAGGTCACCAGCGCCTCGCGCGATTTGTACATGCCGTATACCAGACGTTTGGCGTCAAGCTGCGCTTCAAGGTAGCGCTCGAGCTCAGCCGCCTGCGCATCGTTGCCGTCGATGACCATGCGCAGCATGCCGTCGAATTTACGGAAATCGGTGTTGTCGACCAGTTCGTCGCGGTAATGGCTCCAGCGCACCGCCGCGGTGTCCCGGTTCCGCGAGATCAGATAAGCGCCGGCCAGATTCTGCAACAGCATCCTGATGAAATAGCCCAGCCGTTGCGGCAGGCGCAGATGCGCCGAGCGCACGCGCCACTCATAGGCGAGCATGGCGAAACTGAAGCTCAGGCGCAGGCGGCTCGGGCGCAGCGGATGATAATTCACCACGTCACCGTAGATCGCGTGGATCGTGTCGGTGACCGCCCGGTAGGTCGCCAGATTGGCGCCGGGCTCGCTCGCCATCGCCGCCACCAGCAGCGAAAGTTTGTGGCCGTTGAAACTGGGGACGCCCTGCCAGCGGCATTCGAAACCATCGAAGCTGGCTTCGGCCGGGCCGTCGGCTTCGCGCACCATCGTCACGCCCGTTGCGTCCGCCGCCTTGACGCGCCGCTCCGCCTCATCCCAGCCGCGGCCCGAGAAGGCCGACTGGGTCATGTGCGGGGACAACTTGACCTTGGCGACATCCACCCACATATCCTGTGCGGTCAGTTCGCCCACTTGCACCATCCCCACGCGCAGTTCCAAACCGAAGCTGGCACGCGACAACTGTTGCGCGCCGCGCAGCGCGGCGGTCACGCGCTGCACCAGCAGGTCCGGTACGGCAAAGGTCGCACCGTCACCGCCGAACACGAACGGCATATCGACGCTGCGGTCCACATTGACCACCGCCGCGATGCACGCCACGCCCACCGTGTTGACCTTCTTGTAGTCACCCGCTTCGATCGCCCGGGTCGAACCGATCACATCGGCGATCACGATCCACCAGTCGGCGGGCACAGCGACATGGCTGCGGATCTCCACCGCTTCGAAGAACGTCTCGAGCGCAGGCAGGTCGCGATAGAAATAACGGTTGTCGGTCAAATCGGAATACGACGAATAATCACAGCACAGGTGGCAGGTGGCAGGTGGCCCGGAAGCAGATGCCGTCATCTGGAGTCTACACAGTTTTCATGTTCTGGTTCGCCCTTCCGGCAGCGCTCATATCTCGATGCGCGTCCCCATTTCGATCACCCGGTTGGCCGGGATCCTGAAGAAATCGGCGGCACTGACAGCATTTTTAGCCAGCGCCAGAAATAATCGCTCGCGCCATTTCATCATCCCTGAGTGCTGGCTGAACACGGTCACGGCGCGCGAGATGAAGAACGATGTCGTCATCATGTCGAACTTCAATCCGCGCGCGGCACACAACTCCAGCGCAGCCGGGACATCGGGCGCCTCCATGAATCCGAAGTAAACCCTCACCTGGTAGAAATTCCTGCCCAGCTCGGCGATCAGCAGCCGGTTGCCGGGCGTGACATACGGTTTGTCCTCGACCATGACCGTGAGCAGGACATTGCGTTCGTGCAACACCTGGTTGTGTTTGAGATTGTGCAGCAGCGCGGAAGGCACCCCTTCATTGACACCGGTCAGGAACACCGCAGTGCCCTGAACCCGGTCGATGTCATCGGCACTATCCAGTATCACCTGCATCGGAACCGCCTGACGCACGATCTCGCTGAGCAGCATTTTGCGGCTGCGCTTCCAGGTGGTGAGCACGGTGAACGAGACGATCGCAACCCCGATCGGGAACCAGCCGCCCTGCGGGATCTTCATCACATTGGCGGAAAAATACAGCAGGTCTGCCGCAAACAGCACCGCGAACAACGGCACGGCAACCGACCATGGCCAGCGCCACAACAATATCATCGCAAAGCCGATCAGGATCGTGGTGATCGTCATCGTGCCGGTGACGGCGATGCCATACGCCGCAGCCAGGTTGTCCGAACTCCGGAAGGTGAAGACCAGAAACACCACCGCGGCGTACAGCATCCAGTTGGTGAACGGCACATAGATCTGCCCGTGTGCCATGTCGGAAGTCTGGCGGATCTCCATGCGCGGCAAATATCCCATCTGCACCGATTGGCTGGCCACCGAGAACGCGCCCGAGATTACCGCCTGCGATGCGATCACGGTCGCCGCGGTGGCGAGCAACACCAGCGGCACCAATGCCCACGGCGGTGCCAGCAGATAAAATGTATTCATCGTGGTGCCCGGGTCACGCAGTAGCAGCGCTCCCTGGCCGAAATAGTTGAACAGCAGGGCGGGCAACACGAAGTAGAACCACGCCAGCCGGATCGGCACTTTGCCGAAGTGCCCCATATCGGCATACAGTGCTTCCGCGCCGGTGATGACCAGCACGATGGCACCGAGACCCAGGAAAGCCGTCCATGGGTCTGCAACGAACAAGCGGACCGCATAAAGCGGATTCAAGGCCCACAGGATGTGGGGACTCTGCACGATGGAATGGATGCCGAATACCGCCAGACAAACGAACCAGACCACCATGATGGGCGCAAACGCCATGCCCACCATGCCGGTGCCGCGCTTCTGGATGAAGAACAAACCGGTCAGGATGACCAGAGTGATGGCCAAAATATAACTGTTGAACTGCTGGGAAACCAGAGACAGCCCCTCGACTGCCGACAACACCGAGATCGCGGGCGTGATCATGCCATCGCCAAAAAATAATGCGGCAGCAAATACCCCAAGCACCGTGATACACCAGTTTGTCTTCGGGTGCCGCGTGGTCAGTTCGCTGACCAGCGCCAGCAACGCCAATGAACCGCCCTCGCCCTGCTTGTCGGCGCGCAGGATGATCACGACATACTTGAGCGACACCAGCAGCATGATGGTCCAGAACACCAGCGACAACACACCCATGACCGCAGCTTGCGTAACGGGCAGCGGATGCGGGCCGGAGAAGGTCGCTTTGATCGCGTATAACGGGCTGGTGCCGATGTCGCCATAGACCACCCCGATCGCGCCCAGCACCAGGGTGGGCAGCTTCTGTTTCGATTTGGCAATGCTCATACCGCCCTTATGTACCGCAACGCGATGGGGCGGCACTCTACTCCTGGCGGTCCCGGGATACAACCTGGAAGGACCAGGCTGAGTCGGCAGGAGTTATCCGGCCTTGGCGTGTGCCGGACGGAACACTGCGCACTGCTGCGCATCCGACTGCAATGTCGCGCCGCCGATCAGGTCGATGCAATACGGGATGGCCGGGAACACCGCATTCAGGCAGTCGTCGATCGCGGACGGTTTGCCGGGCAGATTGACGATCAAACTGCTGCCGCGTATCCCGGCGGTTTGCCTTGACAATATCGCAGTCGGCACGAACTTCAGCGATGCACTGCGCATCAATTCGCCAAAGCCCGGCATCATCTTGCTGCACACCGCTACTGTGGCTTCCGGCGTGACGTCGCGCAATGCCGGGCCGGTGCCGCCAGTGGTGACGATCAGGCAGCAACCTTCGACATCGCTAAGCTCGCGCAACGCCGCCTCGATCTGCGGCTGCTCGTCGGGGATCACTCTGGCCACGGCCTGCCATGGAGAACTCAACACGCGCGTGAACCAGGCCTGTATCGCCGGGCCGCCCTTGTCTTCGTATTCGCCGCGACTGGCGCGGTCGGAGACCGTCAATATACCGATGCGTGCAACACTCATATTCATTCCCTGAAATCCGCTTCATCCTGGAACACCGTGCCGTCGAGCAATTGCACGGTCAACAGTTCGCCCGCAACCAGTCCGGTGCTTGCGGCGGGCACCACCATCAAACCATCCGCCCTGGCCATCGACAACAACATGCCGCTGCCCTGCGCACCGGTGGACGTTGCCGCATAACCGTCATGCCCCTGCGCCAGCGTCACCCGGACGAACTCGGTTCGACCCGGCTGATGTTTCAGATTATGCGTCAGCCGCGCCGCGATGGTACGGCGGTACAATCTGCTGTGGCCCATCATGCAACGCAATGCCGGCGCGACAAACTGCTCGAAGCACACCATGCTCGATACCGGATTGCCCGGCAAACCGAACACAAAAGTGTCTACAGCGGCATTTGCAGCTGATGTCCTGATCCCGAAAGCGACCGGATGTCCCGGCTTCATCGCGACGCGCCAGAATTTCATCTGCACGCCCAATGCCTCGATGGTCGGGCGCACGTAATCATGCACACCCACCGAGGTGCCGCCCGACACCAGCAACACATCGAATCTCAAACCGCGCTGCAGATATTCCTCCAGTTCGACCGGATCGTCGCGCGCGATGCCGAGCAAGACCGGCTCGATCCCCAACGCCTGCACCTGCGCCATCAACGCGTAACTGTTGGAGTTGGGTATCTTGTTCGGGTCGACCGGATCGTCCATGTCTTCCAGCTCGTTGCCGGTGGACAGGATCGCCACGCGCGGGCGGCGATATACCTGCACCTGCGCGCATTTCACCGTCGCCAGCACGCCGATCACGCCGGGCGTGATCTCGGTGCCCGCCGCCAGCACCACCTCACCGTCGCGCATGCCTTCGCCCCGCAAACGAATGTCATTGCCGGCTTTTACCGCGACATTGATCTGTACCAAATTCCGAAAATTGCATTTCTCGTTTGCCTCCTCGCCCGCTTGCGGGAGAGGATTGAGGAGAGGGTTTCCTTCTGAAACAACCTGCGTGTCTTCCACGCGTATCACCGCATCCGCACCCTGCGGCACCGGCGCGCCGGTCATGATGCGCGCACATTGCCCGACCCCGACAATCCTGGTCGGCATATCTCCGGCTTTGATGTCCTCGATGATTTGCAGCACAGCATGCGGATTCGTCACATCATTACTGCGCAGCGCATAACCGTCCATTGCCGACACGTCATACGGCGGCAGATCGCGGTTGGCGCACACCTCCTTGGCCAGCACGCGTCCCAGCGACTGCTTCAGCCCGACCGTCTCGATATCCAGTTTGTGCACGGTTGCAAGAACCGACTTCTGCGCAATATTTACCGACAAATATTCCATCACTTCACTCCACGCAATGCAGCCACCACATCCTGTGGCGTATCCAGATCGAAAAAACTGCGCAACTGTGTATCGGCTCCGCGCAGCTGTTCTTCGCCCACATGACAAACCTTAACTTGTTCCAGAAGTGCATGCATGCTGTGCCTGCCATCGCCGGCCAGAATGGCCCGCGCCGCTGGCAGACAGCTGCGCGCATAGAACGCTGCCAGCGGCTGCAGTTGTCCAGCCACTTCCGGCACGACTGCCTGATAATCCCCGCGCTGTCGCGCCAGCAACTCGACCACCGCAGCGGTGATGAACGGCATATCGCAGGCCACTACAAATACCCACGGCGTGGCAGCCAGTTCCAGCGCGGATGCCAGCCCGGCCAGCGGGCCGCCATCCGGCACTGCATCGCACACTTGAGGGAAACCGGTATCAGCGCGACGCTGCCGCACACTGACCAGCACCTGGGGAAACACAGCGCGCATCGTTTCGCTCACGGTCTGCAACAGGGTTTGCCCGTCCAGCAACAATCCTGCCTTGTCCCGTCCCATGCGGCGAGAATCGCCTCCCGCCAATATGATTGCGGTGCAATCTTCGATCACCGTGCCGCCTGTATTGTTTGGCGCTCAAGCATGAAGCGGCCGATGCCCTCGATATCTTCAAGTGAGAAATGCGGCAGCTGCGGATAGACCTCATCGACATCGCTCACCATTGCGATCAGCCCATCTTCAATGGCACAGCGTGGAACCGCAGAACATACACGGCGCAACACTTCGATCTTGTTCCCGGCAGCATGTGAAAAACCTTCCGCCAGCACCAGGTCGGCCTCGCCGAGGAATCGCTGCGCCAGTTGTTGCGGCTCGCGCCGGTCGACCGCATCGGCGACCAGTTGCAATTCGCTGGACGTCACCAGCATGCTCATCGCTGCGCCCGCCTGCTTGTAGCGCCAGCTGTCCTTGCCGGGCGTGTCCAGCACCACCTTGTGATGCGCATGTTTAATCGTCGCGACGCGCAAGCCACGTCCGCTCAGTTCGCGCAGCAGCTTCTCGATCAGCGTGGTCTTGCCTGATCCGGAGTGCCCGACGAAAATAAAAACCGGCGGCGTTCTGGATATTGCACTCATGGATGCGGACTCACCCATGCATCACCCTGCGGCGTGATCTCTTTCTTCCAGATCGGCACGCGCTGCTTCAATTCATCGATCAGCCAGTGACAAGCCTGCAATGCCGGCGCGCGGTGTTCGGCACCGGTCGCGATGAATACGATCTGCTCGCCCGCACCGACCACACCGACGCGGTGCACGATGCGCGCATCCAGCAATGTGAATTTCGCGATCGCTTCATCGCGCAGTTTGTTCATCTCGGCCAGCGCCATGCTGCCGTAGGCATCGAAACTGATCTGCGTCACCTCGCGATCTTCTGAAAAATCGCGCGCACAGCCGATGAATGTGGCGATGCCACCCATCCGTTTCGAGCTGGCGCGCAGCGCAGCGATCTCCTCGTCCTGGGAAAAATCCTGCTGCTGGATACGCACGACATCTTTCATCCTATCCACCCGAAAATTTCGACATGAACACCACCTCGCTTTGGTCGGCCAGTGGCAATGACATATCCAGCGCATGTTCGCCGTTCACCGCGGAGAAACACACGATCTCGAACGCAGCAGGATATCTGGCCTGCAATTCTCCGCGCAGATCCTGCAAGCGCATGCCCGCATTGAATTCCATCTGCACTTGGTTCGCACCAACGCGTTCCGCGACCGGCCCGAAGAACATCACTTTAATCATGAGAACTTTACTATCCTGAACAAACCGCCAAGCCTACATTCATGTAGGAGCGGGCCTGGCCCGCTCCTACACACCAGCTTCCCGTCTCCACACTCCGCTCTTGCCGCCGCGTTTTTCCTCGAGCTGAATATTTTCGATGCGCATGCCGCGGTCGATCGCCTTGCACATGTCGTAGATCGTCAGCAGTGCAACACTGGCTGCGCATAACGCTTCCATCTCAACGCCGGTCTGGCCGACACAACGGGTGGTGGTGACCACCTTGATGCCAGCGCAACCGCTGGCATCCGCTTCCATATCGCTGAACATCACCTCGACACCGGCGAGCGCCAGCGTATGGCACATCGGAATGATGTCGGCGGTACGTTTGGCCGCCATCACCGCGCCGACATCCGCCACCGTCAGCACATCGCCTTTGGCGATGCTGCCGCTGCGGATACGCGCCAGCGTCTCGGGCTGCATGCGCAACACACCGCTGGCAATCGCAAGGCGTTGCGCTTCGTGCTTGTCCGCGACATCCACCATGCGTGCGCGGCCTGCTTCGGAAAAATGGGTCAGTTTGTTCATGTAAACACCTGTCGATTCATGGCTTGGAGACGTAGGGTGGATAAGCGTAGCGCATCCACCGGAATTCATGCACATTTGGCGGATGCGCTACGCTTATCCACCCTACATCTACTTACCTAATAATTACCGCAAACCCTGCAAGCCGGATCTTTGCTCAGCGTGCTGCGCGTGACGATCATGTCCAGCGCATTCAGCGTCAATAATTTACCGCTCAAACCGCGATCTATCCCGACCAGCAGTTTGAGTGCTTCGGCAGCCTGCATGGTGCCGATGATACCCGTCAGCGGCGCGAACACGCCAGTGGTCGCGCAGCGCAACTCGGCGGCGACGCTGTCCTCGGGGAACAGGCAGTTGTAGCAAGGCGAACCCTGATTGCGAAAATCGAACACTGCGACCTGACCGTCGAACTGGATCGCCGCACCCGACACCAGCGGCTTGTGCTGTGCCAGACAGGCGCGATTCACCGCATAGCGCGTCGCGAAATTATCGCTGCAATCCAGCACCACATCGGCATTGCCGGCCAACTCAAACAGTTGGCCCGCATCGGCACGCAGGTCCAGCGCGATGCATTCCACTTCCGGATTGATGTCGTGCAGCGCGGCCTTTGCCGAAGCGACCTTGGGCTGGTTCACGGTGGCGGTGCGGTGGATGATCTGACGTTGCAGGTTGCTGAAATCCACCGTGTCGTGATCACACAGGGTCAACCGACCCACCCCGCTGGCAGCCAGGTACAGTGCGGCCGGCGAGCCCAGCCCGCCCAGCCCGATGATCAGCACGCGGGCTGCAAGCAGGCGCTGCTGCCCCTCGATGCCGATCTCATTGAGCAGAATATGGCGGCTATAGCGCAGCAGTTGTTGGTCGTTCATGCGGGAGCCGGCGGTTTGGGAGAACGCTGATTATTCAGCATTGCAAAAGACCCGGCAACGTATTTGTGGCGCGATCAACCCAGTGTTTCGTTGCGGGTCCGGATCACATGCGTCGCTGAGTTACGCCGTCAGTGCTGCAGTATCTTTGACAGGAACTGCTGTGCACGCTCGGAGCGTGGTTTGCCGAAGAAGTCTTCCTTGGGCGCATCCTCGACAATACGCCCCTCGTCCATGAAGATCACCCGGTTCGCCACCTTGCGCGCAAAGCCCATCTCGTGGGTGACCACCATCATGGTCATGCCTTCCTGGGCAAGGCCGACCATGACGTCGAGTACTTCGTTGACCATCTCGGGATCGAGCGCCGAGGTCGGCTCGTCAAACAACATGCAGATCGGATCCATGGCCAGTGCCCGTGCGATCGCAACGCGTTGCTGCTGTCCGCCGGAGAGCTGCCCCGGGAATTTGTCCGCCTGATTCAGCAGCCCGACGCGATCCAGCAATTTGCTTCCGCGCTCGACGGCTTCTTCCCGGCTGCGACCCAGCACCCTGGTTTGCGCGATGCACAGGTTGTCGAGCACGCTCATGTGCGGAAACAATTCGAAGTTCTGGAACACCATGCCGACATGGGCGCGCAACCTGGAAAGATTGGTTTTGGGATCTCCCACGGAAATATCATTGACCACGATCTCACCCTGCTGGAACGGCTCCAGTCCGTTGACGCATTTGATCAGCGTGGATTTTCCGGAACCCGACGGCCCGCAGATGACGATCACCTCGCCCTTTTCAACCTCGGTCGAACATTCGGTGAGCACCTGAAAACTGCCGTAATGCTTGCTGATATTCTTGATGGAGATCATACCGTTTTCCTCTTCTGGAAGTGCTTCACCAGCAGTGACGCCAAAAAGCAAATGATGAAATAAACTGCACCGGCGAACAGCAGCAGCTCGACCAGTCGGCCATCACGGCTGCCCACCCGGTATGCAGCACCGAAGAAATCGGCCAGCGAGCTGACATAGACCAGCGAGGTGTCCTGGAACAGGATGATGCCCTGGGTGAGCAGCAGCGGCACCATGTTCCTGAAGGCCTGCGGCAGAATGATCAGGCGCATCGCCTGCGCATAGCTCATGCCCAGTGCGCTGGCCGCAGCCATCTGACCTTTGGCCACGCTGCGGATGCCGGCGCGTATGATCTCGGAGTAATAGGCTGCCTCGAACAGCGAGAAGGCCACCATCGCGGAGACCAGCCGGGTATCGGAACTGCGCGGGATGTCGAACAGATTGATCAGCAGCGTGGGCACGATCAGGAAGAACCACAGCAACACCATTACCAGCGGGATCGAACGGAACAGATTCACATATCCGGCAGCCAGCCAGGCCAACAGCTTGAACCCGGACATGCGCATCAACGCGAGCAGCGTACCCCAGACGATGCCGACCGCCACCGCGACTGCGGTGATCTTGAAAGTCATCACCATCCCCGACCAGAGGAAAGGCAACGCGCCGGGGATCGAGCTCCAATCGAATTCGTATCCCATTTATTGCCCCCCGCCGAAGTGGCCGGGCACCCGCGCCTTCGCCTCGACCTTGTGCATCAATATCATCACCACGACATTGATCAGCATGAACAACACCGTCACCGCAATGAACGACTCGTAGGCCTGGGCGGTGTAATCGACCAGTTGACGTCCCTGCGCGGCCAGCTCCAGCAGACCGATGGTGGACGCCACCGCGGAATTCTTGAAGATGTTGAGAAATTCCGAAGTGAGCGGCGGCAGAATGATACGGATCGCCATCGGCAGGATCACGTAGCGATAGGTCTGGGGCAGCGTAAAACCCAGCGCCAGACCGGCATTTTTTTGTCCCACCGACAGCGAGTTGATGCCGGAGCGTACCTGCTCGCAAACCCGTGCACCGGTAAACAGGGCAAGACAGACCATCGCGGCCAGGAACTGCTGCAGCATCGGGTTGATCGACTTGTAGGCATCCCCGATCGAAGCGGGCAGCAACTCGGGCAGCACAAAGTACCAGATAAACAACTGGACCAATAACGGGGTATTGCGGAACACCTCGACATAGAACGCGGCGAGGCCGGATAACCATCGATTCGGCACGGTGCGAAGCACGCCCATCAGCAAGCCGACCAACAGCGCAATGATCCAGGCGGAGAGCGACAGTGCCAGGGTGACTTCCAGTCCGGACAGCATCCAGCCCAGATAGGTGCTACCACCCGACGGCGTTTCAGACAGAAAGATGGCCCAGTTCCAATGGTAGTTCATGATTTGTTCTCAGGGACGGGCGCTGAAAAAAACGATGGCCGGGAAATCCGGCCATCGCCTACACAGCAGTCAGTAATAAAGACGACAGATGTAGGGTGGATAAGCGAAGCGCATCCACCAGCGCGCTTTGGTGGATGCGCTTCGCTTATCCACCCTACGTTACTTTGTTGTGACATTTGTAGACTAAATTTCTGACTGGTGAGTAATTATTGAGCTTTCCGTAATGCACAATATTTCTTTATGGGATGTGAGACCCCTCGCCCTCTCCCCCAGCCCCTCTCCCGCTTGCGGGATAACCAGCGACTTGGCGGCTTTGCCGCCTAGTCGAATGGCTAGCAGTTCCATCAGAGGGTGGCCGCAAGGCCGGGAGAGGGCGAGTCTCATGATTACGGGAATGCCTTGTCGTTCGGATGCTTGAATGCTTCGATCATGTCATCGCTCATCGGGAAATCGAGGTTGGTTCCTTTGGGTGGAACAGGTGCCATGAACCATTTCGCATATATTTTGGCGGCTTCGCCGGAAGTCATCACCTGGGCAAGGGTATCATCGACCAGTTTCTTGAACTGGGGATCATCCTTGCGCAGCATGCAGCCGTAGGCTTCGTTCGACATCGGCTTGCCGACGATGATCCAGTCTTCCGGATGTTTGGCGCCGGCCCTTTGGCCTGCCAGCAGCGCATCATCCATCATGAACGCGACTGCGCGTCCGGTCTCCAGGGTCAGGAAAGACTCGCTGTGATCCTTGGCGCTGATGATGCTCATGCCCATCTTCTTGTCTTCGTTGAGCTTGCGCAGCAGGCGCTCCGAAGTGGTGCCGGCCGTGGTGACCACATTCTTGCCGGCCAGGTCGGAAAAGTCCTTGATGCCCGAGTCCTTTTTGGTCAGCAGACGCGTGCCGATGACGAAGATGGTGTTGGAGAAGGAGACCTGCTGCTGCCGCTCGAGATTGTTGGTTGCCGAGCCGCACACGATATCCACCGTGCCGTTTTGCACCAGCGGGATGCGATTTTGCGAGGTGACCGGGGTCAGCGTGATTTTCAGTCCAGGCATTTTCAGATCGGCCTTGATCGCATCGACCGCTTTCATCATCAGCTCCTGGGAATAACCGATGACATTTTGTTTATCGTCGTAATAGGAGAACGGGACCGAAGACTCGCGATGCCCCAGTGCGATGGTTCCGGTGTCCTTGATCTTTTTCAGCGTTCCGGTGAGATCCGCAGCCAGCGCGGAAGTGGAGAACATCAAACAGGCCGTGATGGCCAACAGGCGATGGTTGAGCATGGGTGTTCCTTTCGTTGTTAGGATGGGAATGTCAGCCTTGCAAGCCGCACGTTAGCAGATTAGCAAATTAATGCCAACCGTCGCGCGTCACATCGCGATGTTGAACGCACACAAACGACAGCCGACAAAAAACCCGCTGCGTTTCCGCAGCGGGTTTCAGGTGTTGCGTTCTAAACCGCTGACTGGACTAGCCAGCTATTGATTAGAATGAGTGAACCATACCGAATGCGATCTGGTTAACCTTGTTTTCCGTGCTAGCACCGATAGCCTCAACCTTGGCCGTACCGTAATGACCGTAAGCATAAGTGTGCTTGCCCAGGTCGTACTTGGCACCCACACCCAAAGCGCTCAGCTTGGGTGCAACGGTACCGTTATCGGTCTTACCCATGCTCAACTCGAGATAGGCTGCGAATTCCGAGGTGACGGGGACATTGACACCGAAGGACTCGTAGGTATTCTTGTTGGTGGTGACAAGAACGGTATCTTCATCTTTGACTTGAGCGAATTGACCGTACAGTTTAGCCATGCCGAGGTCGAAGCTGGCCGCCAGGATCAACACTTTGTTGGTCGCGTCGGAAGTGGCAGTAGCTCCGCCTGTCACTTTCTTCAGGCTGCGGTAGCCGCCCGAAACAGCCAGTGCATCCTGCTTGAACGTAGCAGTGGCTTCAAAACCGTTGCCATTTTTATTGTCAACATTGCCATCAGCTGTGGTCGTGTTGCTCAGAAGTCCCAAAGTGGCAGTCACAGCGCCGAAGTTTTGCGCTGCGAGAATAGCGGTCGTACGAGCAGTCGTGGATGGATCCATGGTGACCAGGTTACCGATCAGGTTGGAACCATACTGTGCGTCATAGCCGTAAGCGATGCCACGCAAAGGTGAGGACATTTTACCGGCTGTCAGTGTGGTGCCTTGACCCAGATCCAGGCCTACCGTCAATACGCGATCAGGACCGATCGCAAGGTTAGGTGTGAATCCAACATGACCGGCTTTAATGCCAGCCGCACCGAAATTGGCATCAGAAGCCGGGTTGGATGACAGGCCCATTTCCAGCTGGTAGCTTGCCTTCATGCCATTGCCCAGGTCTTCTGTAGACTTGATGCCGACTCTGGAAGTCTGGTTCTGGCTGAAAGCCGTGCCGGATTCGCCAGTCTTATTACCAGCGTCTGTGTTGCTTACGGAACCGTAGCCAACGTCTACAGTGCCATAGGCAGCGGTAACGGTGTCAGCGAATGCCGGGGCAGAAAATGCGGCAGCGATTGCCAGTGCGATCAGTTTCTTATGCATATTTAAAACTCCTCAAAAGTTTTTAGGTTATATGGCTACCGTTGCCGGCAACCTTGAAAACTCCCCCTAAATGCAGAGAATTCAAGCGGGCATTATCCACACCAGTTCAAGCACGGCAAGGGAAACCACCGATCGTGTGGTATTTCTGCAACATAATAAAATCAAGGGGGCGATACATAAAACTGTCATTTAACTATGCCGGGTAACTATAGCTATGCCTTGCGATTCCGAGCTTGTTAACCGCCGATATAGGACATTTCCAGCTTCTTCAGTTCTGATGATGCAAATGTTGCGGCCTGGCGCAGTTGCGAATAGCGGTCGCCGCGCTGCTGCCAGTGCGTTGCGATCAGCGCGGTCAGGTCCTGCACGCTCGCGCCGCCGCGCAACGGGCTGCGCAGGTCCAGACCGGTGCCGGCGAACAAACAGGTGTACAGCTTGCCGTCGGTGGACAGCCGGGCGCGGGTGCAGCTCTGGCAGAACGCCCGGGTGATGGACGCGATCACGCCGAACTCGCCGCCATCCGCATAGGCCCAGCGTTCCGCGACCTCGCCGCGGTAAGCCGGCTCGATCGTCCGTATCGCATAATGCGCGGCGAGCCGCTCCAGGATCTCGGCGGCCGTGACCACCTGGTCCATGCGCCAACCGTTGCTGTTGCCGACATCCATGTACTCGATGAAGCGTAGTACCGTGCCGCCCATAGCTGAATTATTGGCGCGGAAATGTTCCGCCATCGGCACGATCTCGTGTTCGTTCACGCCGCGCTGCACCACCATGTTGACCTTGATGGCCGCAAACCCGGCAGCCTGCGCAGCAGCGATACCGTCCAGCACGGCGCTGACCGGCACATCGCTATCGCTCATGCGTTTGAATGTCGCATCGCTCAAACCGTCCAGGCTGACCGACAGCCTCGCCAGGCCGGCATCTTTGAGCGCTTGCGCCTGGCGCGACAGCAGCACGGCATTGGTGGTGAGCGTGACTTCGACAGCCTTGCCGGCCGGGGTGCGCAGCGCGGCGAGCATCGCGATGAGCTGTTCGATATTGCGCCGCAACAACGGCTCGCCGCCAGTCAGGCGCAGCTTGTGCACACCCAGCGCGACGAAAACACCGGCCAGCCGGGTGATCTCCTCGAAGTCGAGCAGTTCGGCGCGCGGCAGGAACACATGGTCCTTGCCGTACACCGCACGCGGCATGCAGTAGGTACAGCGCAGATTGCAGCGGTCGGTGACCGAGATGCGCAGATCGTGCAACGGACGCTGCAACGTGTCGGTAACAGGCATCGATTCAGACGGAGTGTTCATGCCATTCCCGGACTTTGTTGCGATTGCAACAAAGTTGATTTTACGTGTTGGGGTTTGAATAGTCTCATCGGTATCCATGCTGCAAGCACGGTTCAGGGCAGCGTACGCGCGACCCGGAAACCGTAACTGTAATAGCGGATCACACCGAACTTGGAGCGTGCCGCCGCGCGTGAAAATTCCTGATCGGAACCCCACGAACCGCCGCGCAGCACATGGACATACGAATCTCCCATCCAGGCGGAGCCGTCCGGCGGCGCACCTTGGTAGTTGTCATGATAGTTATCCTGCACCCATTCCCAGACATTACCGCTCATGTCGTACAGTCCAAAATCATTGGCTTGTTTGGTCGCCACCGGATGGGGCGAGTTGAAGAGTGCTTTTCCACTGTTGGAATTGTTCCAAGACACCGGGCCTGCGCTATCGTTGCCGCAGTATTCCTGCTGCCTGCCGGCGCGGCAGGCATATTCCCACTCGGCCTCGCTGGGCAGACGATAGTGCTTGCCGGTCCTGGCGTTGAGCTTGCCGATGAACTTCTGCACGTCATCCCAACTGACCTGTTCCACCGGACAATCGTCGCCGCAAGACTCGAAATGGCTGGGGCTGTCGCCCATGACCGCTTTCCATTGTTGCTGGGTGATCTCGGTCTTGCCGATCGCAAACGGCTGGGCGAAGGTGACCTCATGCACCGGTTGTTCTCCGGGACCGCCTTTCGCCGAACCCATATCGAAACTGCCCGCCGGTATCTCGACCATGTCGGGGCACTCCGGACAATCTTTGAAAGTTTTGCCCGCTTCCGGCGGCGCGGCGATCTCCCACTGGTATATCTTGTCCTGCGCAGTACGCGCTTCGCTGCCGCCGGGTGCAAGCAACAGGTAGCGTTTCATTTCGCCCATTGCGTCGCGATACTGCTTTTTATCCGCCAACACCAGCGCCAGATCATAGTGACCTTCCGGCCACCAGGGCACGATAGCCAGCGCCTTGCCATACAGCTCGATGGCCAGGTCGATGCGTTTTTCCTGCGCCGCGAATTCGGCCTGGACCCTGAACTTGCGCGCCTCTTCGGGAAATTCCGGCTTGGGGTCCGCGGACAGGTATTTGGCAACCACGTCCTGAAACGGATCGCGCTGATTGTCGGCATGAGCCGGAATACACATCATCAAACAAACAACTGCGAGGTATCTACTCAAATTGACCAAAATATCATTCCTTCCTGTTTATTTTTACCGTGAACGCGGTGGATTGTAGCTGTTTTTCAAATCGGATTCCCTGCAGCCGGAGCAATCCTGAAGATGCAGAAACTGCCCATTTCATTATTGCCTGAATGTACCTACATCACTTCATAACAATAGTTGGTGAGGAATTCAACGATGGGCACCTTGGTGACCAGTTGGTCGAACACTTTAGCGGCCTGTTCATAGTCGCCCGGGACGAAGCGCTGTTGTTGCACTCCGGTGTTGATGGTGGCAAGCACTGCGGGGATCATCGCACGCACCATGGGCAGCGTCACCTTGCGCCCGTCGTCCAGCACACCGTGCGGACTGTGCACCCACTGCCACACCTGGGAACGGGAGATCTCGGCGGTGGCCGCGTCCTCCATCAGGTGGTGTATCGGCACGCAGCCGGTACCGGCCAGCCAGGCACCGAGATAGGCGATCGCCACTTCGATGTTGAAGCGCAACCCGGCTTCGGTGATCGGGGTTTGCGGCTCGAAGCGCAGCAGGTCAGCTGCCGTCGTCTTCACATCGGCGCGTTTCTTGTCCAGCTGGTTGGCGGCGGGCATCAGCCGGTCGAACACTTCCATCGCCAACGGCACCAGACCGGGATGGGCGACCCAGGTGCCGTCGTGTCCGTCGCTTGCCTCGCGTTCCTTGTCGACGCGCACCTTGGCCAGCGCCGTTTCATTCGCCGCGTCGTCCGACTTGATCGGTATCTGCGCCGCCATGCCGCCCATCGCGTGCGCGTTGCGACGGTGACAGGTCTTGATCAACAGCAGCGAATAGGCGCGCATGAACGGTGCAGCCATGCCCACCTGGCCGCGATCGGCGAGGATGAAATCCGGGTTGCGGCCGAACTTCTTGATGCAGCTGAAGATGTAGTCCCAGCGTCCGCAATTCAGCCCGGCCGAATGCTCGCGCAATTCGTGAAGTATCTCGTCCATCTCGAAAGCGGCCGGGATGGTCTCGATCAGCACGGTCGCCTTGATGGTGCCCTGCTTGATGCCCAGCTTGTCCTGCACATGCACGAACACCTCGTTCCACAGCCTGGCTTCGAGATGGCTCTCCATCTTGGGCAGATAGAAATACGGTGCGCTGCCGCGGGATAACATGGCTTTGGCATTGTGAAAAAAGTACAGACCGAAATCGAACAGGCTGCCGGATACCGGCTTGCCGTCCACGCTCATGTGCTTCTCCACCATATGCCAGCCGCGCGGGCGCACGAACAGCACCGATATCTTGTCGTTGAGCTGGTAGGTCTTGCCATCCGGGTTGACGTGCTGAATGGTGCGCGCGACCGCATCGCGCAGGTTGATCTGGGCCTCGATCACATTGCCCCAGGTCGGCGTCATCGAATCTTCCAGATCCGCCATGTACACCTTAGCCCCGGCGTTGAGGCCGTTGATCAGCATCTTGCGTTCCGCCGGGCCGGTGATCTCGACGCGCCGGTCGCACAGTTCGGCAGGTACAGTCGCGATGGTCCAGTCGCCGGCGCGCACCGCAGCGGTCGCGGCGAGAAAATCCGGCAGCGTGCCGGATTCCAGTTCAGCCTGGCGTTTCACCCGGTTCGCGAGCAGGCTGCGTCGCAGCGGGTCGAACTTGCGCGCCAGTTCGGCGATGAATACCAGCGCCTCCGCGGTCAGGATGCTGGATTGTTCCAGCGTTGGCGGAACACTGAGAGTGATGCCCGCTGGAATTTTCATGTTTGTCTCCCGATTGACTACGCGTCATGCGACGCGATTGCGCGGTGATCCTGCCGCGTAGGCGTCGATGTTATCGATGAGCTGATCGGCCAATGCCTGCATCGCCGCCCTCCCCGACCAGGCAATGTGTGGCGTCAGAATGAAATTGGGCAGATCAAGTTCCAGCAGCGGGTTGCCTTCTCTGGGCGGCTCCTTGCCCAGCACATCGAATCCTGCACCGCCGATACGTCCGGCGCGCAATGCTTCAAGCAAAGCCGTTTCATCGACCAGGCCGCCCCGTGCAGTATTGATCAGCAATGCGCTGGGTTTCATCAACGCGAATTCCGCCGTGCTGATCAAGTGGCGTGTCTGTGCATTGAGCGGCAGGTGCAGCGTGATCACATCGCTGTCGCGCAGTACTGTGTCGAACGCGCAATAACCCGGTCGGGTCTCGCTTGTTCCCTTGTGCTCGGCGAACAGCACTTGCATGCCGAATGCCCGCGCGATCTGCTCCACCGATTTGCCGATCGCACCGCGGCCGACGATGCCCAGCGTGGTGCCGTGCAGGTCGTTGAGCGGATGGGTGAACAAACAGAATTGGCTGGACGCCTGCCATGCGCCGCTGCGCACGTCGGCATGGAATGCCAGCAGGTTGCGGCGCAATGCCAGCATCAGCATGAACACATGTTCTGGCACGGTGTGCACCGAGTAGTCGCGGATATTGGAGGCGACGATGCCGTGCTCGCGGCAGTATTCGATATCGACATTGTCGGTGCCGGTAGCAGCGACCGCGACCATCTTCAGATTGGGCAATCGTTCCAGCGTTTCGCGCTGCAATTGCACCTTGTTGGTGATCGCGATAGTGGCATCCTTCAGCCGTTCGACGGCCTGTCCGGTGCTGGTTGCCGGATATTCCTTCCAGTTGTGATCAAATTTCGGGCGGCGGATATCAGCGATGCAGGTCGAGGCGTCGAGGAACACGATACTTTCCATAACCTCAGTCGCCCATGCCCGACATGCGTTTGACCACCTTGACCACCGCCGCGGAATCCAGGTTGCTGTCGCCGCTGCCCATCAACGCATTCAGATGCTGCGTGACCAGCGCGGCCGCGGGCAGCGCCACACCCAACTGGTGCGCGGTCTCCATCACGATGCGCATGTCCTTCTGGTGCAGTCCGACCTTGAAGCCGGGTTTGAAATCGTTGTCCAGCATGCGTTTGCCGTGCACTTCCATGACCTTGCTACCGGCGAAGCCGCCCATCAGCGCGTCGCGCACCTTGGCCGGATCGGCGCCGTTCTTGCGCGCAAAGGTCAGCGCTTCGGCCACCGCTTCTATCGTCACCGCCACCACGATCTGGTTGCACGCCTTGGCGACCTGGCCCGCGCCGTTGTCGCCGACCAGCACGATGTTCTTGCCCATCAGTTCGAACAACGGTTTGACACGCTCGAACACCTTGGTCTTGCCGCCCACCATGATCGACAGCGTGCCGTTGATCGCGCCGGTCTCGCCGCCGGAAACCGGCGCGTCCAGCATGTCGACGCCTTGTTTCGCCAGCCGCTGGGCGAACACCTTGGTCGCGGTCGGCGAGATGGTGCTCATGTCGACGATCACGCTGCCGCTGCGCGCATGTTTTGCGATGCCGGCCTCGCCGAAGATCACGCTCTCCACGTCCGGTGTGTCGGACACGATCAGGAAGATCACGTCGGCATGGGCCGCCAGATCCTGCATCGTGGCACAGGCGGTGGCGCCCGCCTTGACCAAAGCCTGCGTCGCTTCGGGGCGGCGCGCATAGACCCACAGCTTGTGCCCGCCCTTCAGCAGATTGAGCGCCATGGGACCGCCCATGATGCCGGGGCCTATGAATCCTATGTTGATTGACATATCAGTTCTCCTGGTTGAGAGGTGCAAATAAATTTAGAAAACCTTTTCCGCAGATTACCTCAAAGAGGTTCTTGTGCCCTGCGGGTACACAGATTAACGCAGATTAAAACCAAGAAAAGATATTACGCTTACAAAACCAAAAATAGTCATCCCTATGTAGGAGCGGGCC
>JBBRDZ010000010.1:0-30333 GCA_038203435.1 Burkholderiales bacterium | reverse complement strand
GATCGCGCAACACGTTGCGCTCCTACAACAGCACGAACGGAGTGGATGTTGAATTCATGTCGGAACAATTTCATTCTCATGGTGCGTTCCGGTTCTTCAGTGTGATCCAGCCGCCGCTGCATTCCGCCTTGATATTGGTTGCGTTGGCGATGACGGATGTCGAGATCATATTGACGCGCTGCAAGGTGCAACCGTCAAGTTGGAACCAGCCCTTCGCCTGGCTGCGTAGCGCGGTAAAAAAATCCAGCAACTGGCCCTCGTGCAGCAGGTCGAGTTGCAGTTTCATGTCGCTGTAATGGATATCGAAATTTCCACTGTCTATCGCGGGTTTGGGCGCATAGGACTTTTGCGGAGCGATGCTGTAGTTGAAGCTGCTGACCAGATCCTGGCCGCGCAATTTTTCCAGTGTTTCCATCCAGTCCAGTCTGTGATCGTCGCCGAGGATACTGCGAGTTTCAAGGGCATAATACTCTTTGGAAAAATTGGCCAGATTCTCCTGGTCTTGGCGCGCCATGGTCAATCGCCTGAGCGCATCCTTCATTTGTCGTTGCGCTTCGTTGCGATCTTTTAGGCCCGAGTCCGCATACTTGTTACTGCTGTACAAGATGAGGCTGCTCAGCAGTATGGAAGCGCAAACTGCTGCTATGCTCCAGCGCATCAATACAAAGTCAGGTCGGGTAAACTTCATGTTGAATATCCCATCATAGCGTCGGTCTCCAGACCAGTTTCAGCGAATAACCGAGTTTATTTTCCGGCGATTCGCGATGATCCGCAAGACTGCTGCTCGGGCTGACATCCAGAGGTTTGCTGAGTGCTTCCACCTGGAAGCCGCGTGAATTCAGTTCAGCCTGAAAACGTTCCAGGTAGTTCAATGCCGAACGGTAGTTGTTTTCAAACCCGTGCATGTCGCCTGTCAACAAGATGACCTGGGCAGGCACATCTGCAAGTGTATTGGTGGCAACCGGTTCTGTTGTGCTGGTTTTCCAGTCCAGATTGTCCACCTCGATCAACGGAAAACGATCAAGTGCGAGGCTGATCGGGGACAGGATGGTTTGCGGGATGATCGCGTATTGATCGAGCTTGCGCATGGTCGTCACACCCGACTTCATGTCTGCGGCCGGGACGGGCATGCTGGGCAAACTCTGGGTGATCTGCCGGGTTTCGTTCTTGGTGTTCTGTGTCTGGGTCGCCAGGCCCGCGACCTCGTTCGCATACCCACCGCTTTGCCAGACGGTTGCGGCTGACCAAACGATACTGGCGATCAACAACGCCGCGCTGGCCCAGTTGAACGCGCGGCGCAATTGCCAAAGCGTGTAAAAGCGGGTGTGCTCCGCGTTCGCGTAATTGGTTTTTGGCCGGTCTGCCGCCAATTGGTGCAGGAAGATCTGGCTGGCGTCCGAATCGGTGAAACGCAAATTGATCTTGTATTGCTTGCCGATCTCTTCGATGTCTGCGAAGTCGTAACGCACATCTGCATCTTTGGACAATTTGCCGAGAAGTTCCTTGCGGTCATTGGCGTGACACAGGATGCGCACGTCCAGTGTCTGTCCCGACGGGAGCAGACTCAGGCTCTTCAGGTACATGTAGGTGCGGTTGAGTTCGTTGGCGACGGCGTCATGGAAAGTCAGCTCGGCGTTGACCGGTGTGAGACGGGAAATCTGCAGGCGATGCTCGCTGAAATAGGTTTGCCGCAGCCCGGAAAACTTTTCCCATGAGATCAGCAGCAAATGATTTGAGGGGTGATCTTTGACCAGTGGTGCGCTGATCTCGGGCACGGAATAAATCCCGGCCAGCGGTGTTTGCTGAGCCAGCATGATATTCAACCAGGGCATGATGAGTGCCGGGTTGGTCAACGCGGAAAGCAACATGTTATCGTCACGCCTGCCGGTCTTTTGGCGTTGCAACTGGGTTGCCTTGCGGAACGGGGTGCCGCGATAAAACTGGTCGAACTTGCGCTGCAACAACGCGGCGCGATTCCCGCCGATCAAGTGCGGGATGACTTCGTGGCGGAAATCCTCTTCGATCAGATCGGTCAGCAGATAGGTGGGGCATCGGGTGGTCCGCAGCAGTGCGGCGAAATTGTCCCGCCCGTCCGGCGTGTCGGCGAAGTCCCGCAGCATGCCGGCTTCTCCGTTGGTCATGAGTTGGGCATGCAGGCGATTTGCGCTCAGAAAAAGCAAAAGCGTGTGTTTCATCAGAATTTCACCTTGCCGATGATGTCATAGATGGGCGATAGCACGGACAGCATGACCCAGCCGAGTAACGCACCCAACACGATGGTCATGGTCGGCTCTATCATCACTTGCACCTTTTTGATCGAGCTCTTCACATCGCGATCATAGAAGTAACTTACGTTCAGCAACGCCTTGTCCAGCGAGCCGGTTGCTTCGCCGACCTTGAGCATGCGGATGACCAGCGGCGGAAACATCCCGGTGTTCTGGAAACTCTGGGTGAGATTTTTGCCCGACTCGATCTCGTGCGTGACATCGTCCAGGCTTTTGGCAACGGCCAGATTGTTGACCACGTCGCGCGAATTTGCAATGCAGTCGAGGATGTTGATGCCGGAACCGTACATCATCGCGAAGGTATTGGCGAAACGGGCCAGAATGATCTTGCGCAAGATCGGGCCGGTGACCCAGAAATCCAGCTTCAGCTGGTCGAATTTGAAGCGCATCGCCGGGCTGGATGTGAGGACCAGTTTGGCGATGATGGGTAGTATGATCGGCAGCGAGACCAATATATACCAGTAATTGACGAAAAATCCGGATGTGGCAAGCAGGATGCGCGTCTGGATCGGGATCTCCTGGCCCATACCCTTGATGAAGCCGACCAGTTGCGGGACCAGATAGATCATCAGGAAGAACGTGATCGCCACCACGACGGTGCCGACGAAAGCCGGGTACATCAGTATGGTCTTGGTGTGTGAGGCCATTTCATCCTGCCACTTGAGTGACTCGGTGATGTGTTCAAACACTTCGGGCAGGCGGCCGCTCGCCTCGCCGGCATGGGTCAGGCTGATGAATATCTTGTCGAACGCGTCGGGATGTTGGGTCATCGCTTCGGAAAGTTTTTTTCCGCCCTCGATGGACTCGACCAGATTGGCGATGATTTCGCGGAAATGCTGGTCATTCATGGTGTCGCGCAGATCGGCGAGGCTTTCCAGCAGCGGTACGCCGGCGCGCGTGAGTTGCTCGAGGTTGAAGAAGAAGGTGATCAACTCGGTGCGCTTGATCTTGTTGCGGCCAAAACCCGTTCCGCGATTGTCGAGCTTGGCATCGATCAGGTCCAGACCGCCGCGTTTCAGGCGCAACTCCAGGTCAACCTGATTGGCGGCATCCTGCATCCCCTTGTGGGTCTTGCCGAGATGATCGATTGCCCGGTAGGAATAGAGTGCCATGTGCTTTCCTTAACCCAGACGGTCGGTCAGGTCGACCATGCGACTGACCTCTGCAAGCGAGGTGATACCTTGCTGGATGCGCCGGATGCCATCCAGCGCCAGTGGCCGAAATCCCTTGGCGAGGGCGACCTCCCTGATCTGGCGAGCACTGGCGCGATGGGAAACCAGGTCATCCAGATCGTAATCCATCTTGAGCAGTTCCATGATGGTCATGCGACCCTTGTAGCCCTGATGGTTGCAGGATTCGCAGCCGGCAGCGCGATACAGTGTGATGTCCTGCTGGACCGACATTCCCATCAGTTTGCGTTCCGAGGCATCCGGGGTATACGGGTATTTGCACTCCTTGCACAATATCCTGACCAGGCGCTGCGCCACGACGCCGATGATGTTGCCGGCCATGATGTCCGGCAGGATGCCGATGTCGAGCAGGCGCGGTATCGCGCCGATCGCCGAGTTGGTATGCAGTGTCGAATACACCTGGTGTCCGGTCATGGCGGCGCGGAAGGCCATCTCGGCAGTTGGATGGTCGCGGATCTCGCCGACCAGAATGATGTCCGGATCCTGTCGCATCATGGAGCGGATACCGTTGGCAAAATCCAGTTTGGCCGCCTCATTCACCGAGGTTTGGCGGATCAGCGACAGCGGGTATTCGACCGGGTCTTCCAGGGTCATGATGTTGACCGACTCGGTATTGATGTGATTGAGCACCGAGTACAGGGTCGTGGTCTTGCCGCTGCCGGTGGGGCCGGTCACCAGCACGATGCCTTCAGGTTTGGCGATGATCATCTTGAGCATGCTCAGTGCGGCATCATCCAGGCCGAGTTGATCGAGCGGCACGATGCCTTTTTGCCGGTCCAGTATGCGCAACACCAGATTTTCGCCGTGCGTGGTGGGGTGCGAGGCTACCCGGAAATCGATCGGCCGGCCGGACAGACGCAACGAGATGCGTCCGTCCTGCGGCGCACGGGTCTCGGCGATGTTCATATTGCTCATCACCTTCAGGCGAACTACCATGGCCGGCCAGAAGCTCTTGTGCAGACTGCGCACCTGGCGAAGTACGCCGTCAACACGATAGCGGATGCGCAAAAAGCTGCTTTCAGGCTCGAAGTGGATGTCCGACGCTCCCCGTTGCACAGCTTCGGTAAGCAGCGCATCGATCAGGCGCACCACCGGTTGGCTGAATTCGTTGACGCCGGATTGCATCGTCTGATATTCCATTTCGCCCGGCTCGATTTCGTGCAGGATGCCGTCGATGGAAAGCTCGAAACCATAATACTGATCGATCGCGCGCAGGATGTCCGATTCGCTGGCGAGTTCGGTGACCAGACGATACTCGTCCTTGAGCAGCGCGCGCACCTGGTCGAGCGCGATGATGTTGTCCGGATCGGCGACGGCCAGGGTCAGGATACGGGTGACCATGTCGACGGACAGCGGCAACAACTGATAACGGCGCGCAACATCCTTCGGGATAAGGGCGAGTGCCATCGAATCGATGATGATGGCGGAGAGATCCACGCTTTGCTGGCCGAGATTCTCGGACAGCACATCGCGGATCGTCGCTTCAGAGAGAAAGCCGAGACGGACCAGCAGGCGACCGAGCGGTTGATGCGTCTTGGCCTGTTCCTGCAGGGCGATGCGCAACTGGTCGTCGCTGATCACGCCCTTGCCGACCAGTATCTGTCCGAGTTGTTGGTGGGGTGGGTTGTCCGGCTTCTTGTTTGTTGGCATTGTCTAGTGCGTTAGCGCTTCAATACGTTGTGAGGTCTTGGCGTGATCAAAGGCCGCATGGTGATCCGGATCAAGCTGCAAAGCGCGTTGGTAATATTGTACCGCCGGCTGCTTTTGGCCAAGGCGGTCAAGACTGACGGCCAGATTGAATGCCAGCTCGGCATTGCCTGATTCCAGCTTGTAGGCATTGAAATAGGACTGTTGCGCTTCCCCCCAGCGCGCCTGACCGGCGTAAAAGTTGCCCAGCGCAAAATGCAGGGAGGATGAATTCTGTTGCTCGTTGAGCAAAGTTTTCAGGCGGCTCTCCCGGTTGTCATCGTTGGACAGGGCGGACATGCCCGCATTGGCCACGGCGTTGCGCGGATCCAGCGTCAGCACTTGCGCATAATAGTGGGCTGCCATGTTGTCCATGCCGCGCCGTTGCGCGATCACGGCCAGGCCGAGCAGTGCATCGGTATTGTCCGGATCGATACCGAGCGCTTTGAGGTACAGCTGTTGTGCCTGATCATAGTTTCCGCTGCGATAAGCAAGATAGGCGTTGTTAAGCAAAGGATCGATGGGGTCGTCCTGGTGCTGTTCGATCAGGATCGGTTTGTCCTGCACTCGCGCGGCGGCATGTTTTCTGGGGCGGGTCGCTGCATGCGCCTGGGCAGGCGCGGCGGCCTGGGCTGACACAACATTCGGCACCAGTTGTTGAGGCTGCGGCGCGGGCGCTGGTTCGGCAGGCTGCGCGATATGCTGGTTGATGGGATGCGCCGGCTGCGGCGAAGAGGTGGCGTACCACACATAGCTACCGCCGGCCGCGAGCAGCACAACTGCGCCGAGCAGCGCGAACAGGAGATTGCGATTGATATTCAGGCCGCCTGAAGCTGGACGAGAAGATTTGGCATCGAACAGGTTTTGCCCGGCCATGCGCGCCCGGTCGTCGGGTATAGCCGCTGCGGATGGCGTGTAAGCGGAGTTGACGGGAGTCTGCTCATTCGGATGCGGTTCCAGGCTCAGTTCCGAACCGGAACGATCCCCGGCAGCGGCTTGGGCTTGCTGCGATTTCTTGCGGGCATCCAGTAACAGACTCATGTTCAGGGCTTTCCCGAGGCGGATTCTTTGAAAAATTCCTGAGTCGGCAGATTGCTGCGGAACTCGCTGAAATCGCCGTTCACGCTGGCATTTTTGATGACGACCGGGCGCAGGAAGATCACCAGCTCGGTTTTGGTGGTGGTGTCATCGCGATTCTGGAACAGATTACCCAGCAACGGGATGCGTGCCAACAGCGGTACCTCATTGGTGCTTTTGTCGATGCGATCTTCCATCAGGCCGCCCAGTACCGCGATCTGGTTGTTCTCGATCTTCAGCACCGATTCCATTTCGCGAGTCTGGGTTTGCGGGATCCCGCTGGTCACACCGGCGGCTTTCAGGGCGGGATTGGGATCATTGACGTAACCGAGCAGGCGCGAGATCGACGGACGCAGGTTGATCAGCACGGAGTCGCTTTCACTGATTTGGGGTGTGACACTCATCGTGAATCCGATCGGCACGGTGTTGGCAGTGGTGGTGTAAGTGGTGATCGAACTGGTCTGGTTTGTGGTGGTATCAGCCTTGACATTGAAATACACCAGATTGTCCACCACGCGCAACATCGCGGTCTGGTTGTTCATCACGCTCAACTTGGGGCTGGACAGCACTTTGACGTTGCCGAATTTTTCCAGCAATTGAACCGACGCGGAGAGGTTGCCGAACCTGGAAGTGGGGTTGAGGTAGCTGACAGCCAGTGCGCCGGTCGTCGCTGCGATGCCGGTCGATCCGGTTTGGCTAAGCGCAAACCCTTTAGCTCCCAACAGTGCGCGCGACCAGTCTATACCCTGCTGATATTGATCGCTCAGTTTCACTTCAACGATGGTCGCCTCGATCAGCACCTGGCGCTGGGCATTCGTCATGATACGGTCGATGAATTCCTGAATCTTCTCGTGTTGTTTTCCGGTGGCGCGCACGGTGATGATGCCATTCTCCGGGTTGGCGATGACAGAGGCAGCTTCGCGGAAAGTGCTGCGTTTGGTGACGGTCGTGTCACCTTCTGCCACGCTGACCGGGTTGGGACTGTTTTCAATCCCGCCCTTGGGGGCGGATTTCTGGTTCCCGCCGGTAGGTTGAACACCGGTGCCGGTGCTGCTGGCGGCCTTGATTTGCTGTACCGAGGTCTCGCTGGAGCCGGCGGGTAATATCTTGTCGGTTTCATGCAGAATGTCCTTAATATTCTCCACCAGGGTCTCCCAGAAATGGTTCTTCGAAGTGTCCTTGATGGACAGTGTCGAATTGCTTCCTGTACTGCTGGCGCCTCCCGAAGCGCTGCTGCCGGAGCCGACCTGGGTCGATCCCGAGATCGAACTGTCCGAGTCGCGCGACATGTTCACATAATCGATCTTGTAGCTGTGCAGATAGGGCGAGTCCGGCATGACGGTCAACGTGCCATTGTCCAGTTCGTAGCGCATATCGACCTGTTTTGCGATGCGCGTCAGGATCTGCGGGAGGGTCTGGTTGATCGCGTTCACGGTCACGGTACCCTGTATGCCGGCCTGGATATCGAGGTTGATCTTTGCATCGCGCGCCAGGGCGAACAGGATTTCCTGGGCCGGCACATTGGTGACCACGACACTGTAGGTTGCGGCTTTGGTGGCGGGTTTTGGCGGCGGGAGCACCACGCTGTCCTGCAGCGGTTGCGGGATGTTGTTCGCTGATTGTGGCTGTCCATCCTCACGCTGCAAATGCAGCCCGGCAGGAGTGATCGGATTCGTTCCGCAGCTGGAAAGCATTACCCCGATAGCACAGAGATATACCGTGTTGCGTGAACGCATGCTTCTTCCCCCATTTTTATTTGAATTGTAGCCTAACAGCTTTGCAGTTATTGCTCAATATATCACCAAGGTCCAACATACCACCAAAGCACGGCTCAGAAGATATAAGTCGACGTGGCGAACGCTTCCTGATAGCGCACCGGAAGTTCCTTGACCGCACTGTGAGCTGCCTCGACCGAAGCATAGGCGCCATACAGTACCCGCACGCCGTTCTTGCCGGCAAATTTGGCGGGTAGCAGGTAGATATCCGAAAGTACGCCCAGCGCCTTTGCGCGTTTCAGGAATCCCTCGAGGCGTTCCGGCCTGACTTCCTCGTTATAGAACAGCTGGATGCTGGCAACAGCCTGCTTCTGTTCGAGCAATCTTGTTCCGGCAGCCAGACGCAGTTCGAACAGGCTGGACTTTTTGTCTGCTGGAGCGGGGTTTTCTACCGCACGGACTGGTGCAGGCGAAGCTGCAGCAGGGTTGCCCGGAGTTGGCAGCGGCAGCACCGGGTCGGACGCAACTGCATCGGTTGCAACGGTGGACGCCCCGGTTGCGGGCGGGGATTTTTCCGGAGCGGGCACAGCGACGGGCGCGGAAGCGTTTGCCGGTACTAGCTGGCTCGGAAGGACCGTCGCGACTTCCGCCGCTGGTTGCGGGGTAAGTTTGGGCAGGGGTTGCGGTTGGCCTGTCAGCCACCAGGCCGCGAAGCCGAACAGCAGCAATGCGGCGGCGGCACCGCCCCACAGCCATTTCCGGTTCGGGAGCCTGGTGCCGGTATCGAGTTCGCTGTCACGCATCGCCGCCTGCACATGACGAGCTTCGATGTTGTGGGTATCTTCCACGAAGGCGGCCAGCAGTGATTTGTCGGCCAGGATGTTGACTCGCCGCATCAGTCCGTTGGACGCGGTTGCGATGAGCTTGATGGCACTCTGCGAAAAGATATTGGGCCCGTGATAGCCGGCCGCCCGCATGCGGAACATCAGGTAATTCTCCAGTATGCTGCGCGACAGCGGCTGCATATGAAAATGATGCGCGATGCGATCCTTGAGTTGGCGCATGTTGGGCTGTTCCAGTTTGGCGTTCAATTCCGGCTGGCCAAACAGCACGATCTGCAGCAATTTGAAGTTACCGACCTGCAGGTTGTATAACAAGCGCAATTCTTCGAGTGTATCCGGGGGCATCGCGTGGGCTTCATCCACCAGCACGACGATGCGTTTGCCTTCGCGGGCTTTTTCCTCGAGTTTGTTCTGGATGTTCTGCATGATGATGCCGACACGCTCGCCTTTGATATTCAACCCGAGTCCGTCGGCGATCGCGTACAGCATCTCCTCCCGCGACAAGCTGGGATTGGCCAGATAGATGGCCTCGATGTGATCCGGGAGCTTTTCCAGCAGCATCCGGCACAGCATGGTCTTGCCGCTGCCGACCTCGCCGCTGACCTTGATGATACCTTCTACTTCGGAGATCGAATAGATCAGTGCATCCAGGATCTCGCCGCGGTTTGCGCCTGAAAAAAAGAATACCGTGACGGGTGTGATCCGGAATGGCGGTTCGGTCAGGCCGAAGTGCTCTAGATACATCGTTCAGTTCCTATCAGTTGAGTTTTTCATGGGCATCGATGCGGCTGTGCAGCGTGGTGCGATTGATGCCGAGCAACTTGGCGGCCTCGCTGATGTTGCCTTTGCCAAGTTCCAGCGCGGCAGCGATGTACATGCCCTCCTGTTCGCGCAGATGCTGATCCAGATTGAACTTGCCCTGCAGCAGTTGTTGCCTCATCAAGCCCGGCGTGGTGCCGGTTTGTGCGAATGAGGCGACTTCCAGCGGATCGAACTCGTCCTGCAATTGCAGCTTGCTGACGGTCATTCCGGGATATTTCGTGGTCAGCCGGATGACGATATTGCGCAATTCCCGGGTGTTGCCCGGAAAGCTGTATTGTTGCCAGCGTTGCAGTGCGTCCGGGAGCAGCTCAAATGGCTTCTGTTTGATTTGCTGCGCATAGAAAGCGCGGAAATGGTTGAGCAAAACCAGCTTGTCGGGCCCGAGTTCGCGTAGCGGCGGCACCGCGATCGAAAATACATTCAGCCGGTAATAAAGGTCGTTGCGGAATGTACCGGCTCTGACGGTATCGCGCAGGGTTCGGTTGGTTGCGGCAATGATGCGTGCATGGCTTTTGCGCGTCACGGTTTCGCCGACGCGCTGATACTCGCCATTCTCCAGCACCCGCAGCAGTTTGGTTTGCAGCTCCAGCGGCAGTTCGCCGATCTCGTCAAGGAACAGCGTGCCGTCGGACGCTTCTTCAAAGAAGCCGGATTGCGCACTGGTCGCTCCGGTGAAGGCTCCTTTGCTATATCCGAACAGGGTCGGTTCGATCAGCGTGGGGGGGATCGCGGCGCAGTTAAGTACCTTGAACGGCGAGTCGGGATTGCTGGATAGTTTTTGTAACGCCGAGGCAACCAATTCCTTACCACACCCCGATTCACCCTCGATCAACACCGGAAAGGGTATCGCTGCATACATCACGATCTGGCTGCGCAGCGCCTGGATTGCCGGACTTTGCCCGACCAGGCCAAGCAGGTGCTCGTCCCGGTCTGCACCGGTCGCCTCGCTGTCCTGGACCTTCAGTGCGTCGTCAAGATACTTCTTTATTTTTTCCGGGGCGCAGGGTTTGCCGATGAAATCGACCGCGCCCAGCGCACGGGCATGGCGCGCATTGCTTTGGTCGTCTTGCCCGGATAGCACGAATATCTTGATATTCGGGGAATGTGCCAGCAGCTCGGCGATCAGGTGGAAGCCTTCATCGGGGCGGTGCGGGGTCGGCGGCAGGCCCAGATCGATCAGCGCCAGTTGCGGCGGGGCGGGCAACTGGCGCAACAAGTCGATCGTCGCGCTGCGCGATTCGGCCTGATAAATCCTGAAACTTTTGTCAAAAGTGACGGCTAACCCTTCCCGGATCAGCGGATCGTCGTCAACTATCAGCAGGCTGGGCAGTGTCGATAAGGCGCGCATTGAGTTGGCATGTAGATACGTGTCGAGTGTGGAGCATAACGGCAAGTCCGTGCAATCTCAATAGCCAACGCTCATCAATATTGATATTGAGGTCAATTAGTTGGGGATTATTGGTGCATTGGTTTAGAATGTGCCAACTTGTATTTAAGGGCTTAGATTTTGTCTGCATCCGCTTTGGTTGAAATCCGCGACCTGCATTTTGCCTACGATAAACGTGAAGTCCTCAAGGGCATCAACATGACCTTCCAGAAAGGAAAGTTGATCGCCATCATGGGCTTGAGCGGTTGCGGCAAGACCACCCTGCTGCGCCATGTCGGCGGCGTGCTCAAGCCGACCAGTGGGTCGGTCAAGATGGCCGGGCAGGTGGTCCATGAACTGGATCAGGACGGTTTGTATGCGATGCGCCGCAAGATGGGCATGCTGTTCCAGTTCGGCGCGCTGTTCACCGATATGTCGGTATACGACAATGTCGCATTCCAGATGCGCGAACACACCAGCCTTCCGGAAGAGCTGATACACGATCTGGTGTTGATGAAGCTGCATGCGGTGGGTTTGCGCGGCACACAAGACCTGATGCCTGCCGAGTTGTCCGGCGGCATGGCGCGCCGCGTGGCCCTGGCTCGTGCGGTGGCCCTCGATCCGATGCTGATCATGTACGACGAGCCGTTTGCAGGTCTCGATCCGATCTCGCTGACCGTGGTGGGCGATCTGATACGCCGCCTGAACGATGCGCTGGGCGCGACCTCGATCGTGGTGACGCATGACGTGCAGGAGTCGCTCAAGATTGTCGACTATGTCTATTTCATGGAAAATGGCGTGATCGTGGCGGAAGGCACGCCCGACGAGATCCGCGCTTCGGATAAAGCCTTCGTGCATCAGTTTGTGCACGGAGAGATAGACGGCCCGTTGCCGTTCCACTACCCGGGCGGGGATTACCGCCGCGATTTGAACTTGCAGGCCTGACAACATGGTACCTTTCGTCAAGACTTTCAGCGTGATCGGGCATCGCGCGATCAACGCGGTGTGGCGCATCGGGGTGGCAACGCGTTTCTTCGCCCTGACGCTGATGTATTCCGGCGTCAGTTTTCGCCGCTTTCACCTGATCATCAGGGAATTGTTTTCAACCGGCGTGCTGTCGCTGATCATCATCATCGTGGCCGGCTTGTTCGTCGGGATGGTGCTGGGCTTGCAGGGTTATGAAACACTGCAGCGTTACGGTTCGGAATCGGCGCTGGGCGTGATGGTGGCGCTGGGCCTGGTGCGTGAACTGGGACCGGTGGTGGCGGCATTGCTGTTCGCCAGTCGCGCCGGATCGGCGATGACGGCCGAGATCGGCCTGATGAAAGCGACCGAACAGATATCCGCGATGGAACTGATGGCGGTGAATCCGATCGCGCGTATCGTTGCGCCGCGCTTCTGGGCCGGGGTCATCTCGATGCCGTTGCTGGCGGCCCTGTTCAGCGCGGCGGGCATCTTCGGCGGCTATTTCGTCGGCGTGGTGCAGATCGGCGTGGACGAGGGTTCGTTCTGGTCGCAAATGCAGGCGGCCGTCGACTTCCGCGAGGATATCCTGAACGGGGTGCTGAAGAGTTTCGTGTTTGGTACGGTGGTCACGATCATCGCGCTGTTCGAGGGTTATGATGCCCCTCCTACTGCGGAAGGCGTATCCGGGGCGACCACGCGCACCGTGGTGACATCATCGTTGGCGATCTTGATGCTGGATTTTGTTTTGACTGCAATCATGTTTAGAGGGAATTGAAAATGGAACGCACTACGCTGGATCTGTGGGTGGGCATATTCGTCGTGGCAGGTATCGCGGCATTGGTGATGCTGGCGATGAAAGTCGGGAATCTGAGTACCTACAACATGTCCGAAAGCTACCAGTTGCACGCCTATTTTTCGAATATCGGCGGCCTGAAACCCAAGGCCTCCGTCAAGAGTGCCGGTGTGCTGGTGGGACGCGTGACCGAAATTTCGCTGGATACGCAGCGCTATGAAGCGGATGTGGTGATCAGCCTGGACAAGCGCTACCAGTTTCCAAAAGATACTTTCGCCAACATACTGACGTCCGGTTTGCTGGGCGAGCAATACATCGGGCTGTTGCCCGGCGGCGACAGCGAAATGTTCAAGAACGGTGATCAGATCAAGCGTACCCAGTCGGCAGTGGTATTGGAAGATCTGATTGGAAAATTCATCTATAACAAAGCCAACGAACCCGCAGTTTCACAATAATAGATACGGGCAAATATGAGGAATAACATGACTGCGTTGCAAAAGCTGGTTGCCGGTGTGCTGATGTGCAGTGTGCTGGGGTTGGCACACGCCGAGGTGATCCCACCCGATACACTGATCCGGAATACCGTGGCTGAAGTCACCGCGATCGTCAAGCAGGACAAAGACATCCAGTCGGGCGACCAGAAGAAGATCAACGTGCTGGTGGAAGCCAAGGTGTTGCCGCATTTTGATTTCGTGCGCATGACCCAATTGGCGGTCGGCAAATACTGGCGCACCGCCACCCCGGAACAAAAGCAGGCACTGGTCACGGAGTTTCGCAATATGCTGGTGCGTACCTACACCAAAGTGTTCACGGTGTATCGCGATCAAACCATCGAGGTGAAACCGTTCAGAATGGCAGAGGGCGATTCCGAGGTGACCGTCAACACGGTGATCAGCAAACCCGGTTCGCAACTGACGCGGGTGGATTATGTGATGAAGCAGAGTGCGGACGGCTGGAAGGTGTTTGACATCCTCATCGAGGGGGTCAGCATGGTGATGAGCTACCGCGGCACCTTCGGTTCGCAAATCCAGCAGAACGGTATCGATGGTTTGGTCAAGACACTTTCCGACAAAAACAACAGCTCCGACGATGCGGGCGCGATCAGGGCTGTGGTGAAATGATCGAACGCGAGGGCGAGTGGATGGTGGTGCAGGGCGACTTGACCATTGCATCCGTTCCGGCATTGTTTGCAAGCGGATTGCAGCATCTGGCAGACGCGGATTTCCAGGTGGACTTGTCCCGGGTCGAGCTCCTCGATTCCGCCGCGGTCAGCTTGTTGCTGGGCTGGGTCAGGGCTGCACAACGCATGCATCATGGGCTGCGCGTAAAAGGACTGCCTGAGAATCTGCTGAGTCTGGCGCGCCTTTATGGTGTTGCCGAGATGCTGCCGCAACAATCCGATTGAGCCCTTTGCGGGCCGCATGAGGGCATTGCCCTTTACCAACCCGATCAACCTACAGTGGAACAGATAATGGTCACACCGGAAAGCATACAACTCAACATCGCGCAGGGTATGGCGACCGAACATCTGAGCGTGACGGGAGAGGACGGCACGCACTTCGAGGCGGTGATCGTCAGCGCGGCGTTTACCGGAAAGAGCCGTGTGCAGCGTCACCAGATGGTCTATCAGACCCTGGGCGACCGGATGCGCGCGGAGATCCATGCTTTGTCGATGAAGACATTGACGCCGCAAGAGTGGCAGAGCCAGAAATAATCCATGCAAAAATTAGCGATACAGGGGGGCAATCGCCTGCGCGGTGAAGTGCGTATATCCGGTGCAAAGAATGCAGCGCTGCCTATCATGTGCGCGGGGCTGTTGACGGCTGACTCATTGCATCTGGACAACATGCCGGATCTGCACGACGTTGCCACGATGCGCAAATTGCTGGTGCAGATGGGCATGGCGGCGGAGCTGACGACTGGCGCGGTGACCCTGTGCGGCGCCAAAGTGGATACGCTGGAAGCGCCGTACGAAATGGTGAAAACCATGCGCGCCGCGATCCTGGTACTGGGGCCGCTGGTGACGCGCTTCGGCGAAGCGCGCGTCTCCCTGCCGGGCGGCTGCGCCATCGGTTCGCGGCCGGTGGATCTGCACATCAAAGGCCTGCAGGCGATGGGTGCGGAGATCCATATCGAACACGGTTACATACATGCCCAAGTACCGCATGGGCATGGGCCGAAACGCCTGAAAGGCGCGCGGATATTCTTCGATCTGGTCAGTGTCACCGGCACCGAAAACCTGATGATGGCCGCAGTGCTGGCAGACGGCGTGACAATACTGGAAAATGCGGCACGCGAACCGGAAGTGGTGGATCTGGCGCATTGCCTGATCGCGATGGGTGCAAGGATCGACGGGGCGGGCAGCGATACCATCACCATCACCGGTGTGGAAAAGCTGCACGGCGCCAGCCACCGGGTGATGCCGGACCGCATCGAGAGCGGCACGTTCCTGGTGGCGGCGGCTGCGGCGGGCGGTGATATCACGCTGACCGATGCACGCGCCGACATACTCGAAAATGTGCTGGAAAAACTGCAGGAAGCGGGTGCATCCATACAGGTGGCGGGAAGCACCATCCGCCTTGCCATGGATAGACGCCCCAGGGCCGTGAATGTGCGCACTTCTCCTTACCCGGCTTTTCCCACCGACATGCAGGCGCAATTCATGGCGATGAACGCCATCGCCGAAGGCAACGCGATGGTGGTCGAAACGATATTCGAAAATCGATTCATGCACGTGCAGGAGCTGCGTCGCCTCGGCGCCCAGATCGATGTGGAAGGGAACACCGCGGTGATCAACGGTTGCGAGCAGTTGCAGGGCGCGACCATCATGGCGACCGATCTGCGCGCCTCGGCTTGTCTGGTCATCGCCGGATTGGTCGCTCAGGGTGAGACCATCGTCGATCGCATCTATCATCTGGATCGCGGCTATGAGCACATCGAGGCGAAGTTGTCCGCGCTGGGCGCGCAGATCAAGCGGATCAAATAAGCTAAGCCGCAACGAACAGACAGGGAACCCGCATGATCACGATCGCATTATCCAAAGGACGCATCTTCGAAGAGACCATGCCGCTGCTGAGCGCAGCCGGCATCACCGCGCTGGAAGATCCGGAATCTTCGCGCAAGCTGATACTGCCGACCAATCGCGCCGACGTGCGCCTGATCATCGTGCGCGCCAGCGATGTGCCCACCTACGTGCAGTATGGCGCGGCGGACATCGGCGTGGCAGGCAAGGACGTGCTGGATGAACACGGCGGTACCGGACTCTACCAGCCGCTGGATTTGAACATCGCGCGCTGCCGCATGATGGTTGCGGTGCGCGACGATTTCGATTACGAGTCGGCGGTGCGCCAGGGGGCGAGGTTGCGCGTGGCGACCAAATATGTGCAGACCGCCAGGGACCACTTTGCGGCAAAAGGCGTGCATGTCGACTTGATCAAACTGTACGGCTCGATGGAGCTGGCCCCGCTGGTGGGACTGTCCGACGCGATCGTGGATCTGGTGAGCAGCGGCAACACGCTCAAGGCGAACCACCTCAGGGCGGTCGAACATATCACCGACATCTCGTCGCGCCTGGTGGTGAACCAGGCCGCGCTGAAATTGAAACATGCTGTGATCCAGCCGATGCTGGACGCGTTTGCGCTGGCCATCGTCGGCGCGTAGAGGTAGGAACGCAATTTATTGCGCGATAAGATTTTCGCATCATCCAATCGCGCAATAAATTGTACTCCTGCGGCATATTTTGGATTCCGACTCGCCCGGATCAGGTTCATGAACCAAGGAACGATACCCGATGAACATCAGAAAACTTTCCAGTCGCGCTGCCGGCTTTGATATCGAATTGACCAGCCTGCTGGCTTTCGAGGAAAGCGCCGATGAAAAACTCGAGGCCACCGTGGCCGCGATCCTCGCCGATGTGCGCAAGCGCGGTGACGCGGCGGTGCTGGAATACACCCGTAAATTCGACCGCCTGTCGTTGGACACTGCCGCTGCGATGGAATTGTCGCGCGATGAGTTGCGTATCGCGTTCGAAGGTTTGCCTGCCGAACAGCGCCGCGCTTTGGAACAGGCCGCGCAGCGTGTCACCGATTATCACCAGAAGCAGGTGCAAACTTCATGGAGCTACACCGACGCCGACGGGACACTGCTCGGCCAACAGGTCACGCCGTTGGATCGCGTCGGCCTGTATGTGCCGGGCGGCAAGGCGGCTTATCCCTCCTCGGTGCTGATGAACGCATTGCCTGCCAAGGTGGCCGGTGTCGCCGAGCTGATCATGGTGGTGCCGACCCCGGACGGCGTGAAGAATCAGCTGGTGCTGGCGGCGGCTTACCTTGCCGGTGTGGATCGCGTGTTCAGCATCGGCGGTGCACAGGCAGTGGCGGCACTGGCGTACGGCACTGGGACCATCCCCAAGGTGGACAAGATCGTCGGTCCCGGCAATGCCTACGTGGCGGCGGCTAAACGCCGAGTGTTCGGCACCTGCGGCATCGACATGATCGCCGGGCCGTCCGAGATTCTGGTGATCTGCGATGGACAGACCGATCCCGACTGGATCGCGATGGATCTGTTTTCGCAGGCCGAGCACGACGAGCTGGCACAGGCCATCCTGTTGTCGCCGGATGCGGAATTCATCGAGGCGGTCGCGCAAAGTGCCGAGCGCCAATTGGAACAAATGCCGCGCCGCGATATCATCAAGACCGCGCTGGAGAATCGCGGTGCACTGATCCATGTCGCCGATCTGGACGAAGCCTGCACCATCAGCAACCGCATCGCACCGGAACACCTGGAGCTGTCAGTTGCCGACCCTCAGTTCCTGCTGCCCAGATTGAAACACGCCGGCGCGATCTTCATGGGTCGTTACACTTCCGAAGCGCTGGGGGATTATTGTGCCGGGCCCAATCACGTGCTGCCCACCTCCGGCACCGCGCGTTTTTCATCTCCGTTGGGTGTCTATGATTTCCAGAAGCGCAGCAGCCTGATCCAGGTCTCCGCGCAGGGCGCGCAAAAGCTCGGCGATATCGCCTCGGTACTGGCGTTCGGTGAGGGTTTGCAAGCGCATGCGCAATCGGCATTGTTCAGAAAGAACGCAGCATCCTGATGAATGGTTAAGTTGACAAAGGAGTAAAAGGTGTCAGGCAACGATTACGAGCAGTGCCAGAAATATTTCAAAAAGGGACTCAGCAAACAAAAGGCGCGCGACTTCACCGCTGCGGAATGCTTTTACAAGCGCGCACTCCGCTACGATCCCATGCATCTCGATGCGAATTATTTGCTGGGCACGCTGTATGCAGAGCAGCGGCAATTGGCCAAGGCCATGAAATTCATGCTGCAAGCGGCTGAGATCAATCCGCGCTCGCATATGATCCAGAATAATCTTGGCAACATTTATCAATTGTCCGGAAAATTCGACCAGGCGATAGACTGTTATCGGCGCGCGCTGGACTTTGAGCCGAACATGCCGGAGGTGCAAAACAATCTTGGCAATATATATAAAAACTATCAGCAGTTTGCCGAGGCTGAGGAGTGCTATCGACGAGCGCTTTTTTTTCGTCCGGATTTTGTCGAGAGTTACTGTAATCTTGGCGTGGTGTTGCGCGACCAGAAAAATTTTCAGGAGGCGATTGAAAGTTTCCGCAAGACGCTCGAACTGTCACCCTCGTACAAGGAAGCATTCGAAGGGTTGGGTATCTGCTATTCGGAGATGGGCGAGCGTGCACAGGCGATCGAGTGCTTTAATCGCTATCTGGAGCTGGATCCCGGCGACAACAGCGAAGTGAAGCTTAGGCTGGCGCAGTTGAATGCGGGTGAGCTACCGAAGCGTTATCCGGAGGCGGTGATGCTATCCACCTACGGGAAGAAGGCGCAAAACTGGGATGCCGATATTCAGAAGCCCGGGAATGAATTTTTCGGTCCCGGTCATGTTCGCGAGATGCTGGAACAGTTGAAGCTGACTCAGACTCGCCAATTCGATGTTCTTGATATCGGCTGCGGTACGGGAATTTGCGGAGAGTATTTGCGAAAATGCGCCAAGCACCTGGAGGGTGTCGACCTTTCCCCGCATATGCTGGCCCAGGCACAGAATAAAGGCTATTACGACAAGCTTGAGTGTGCAGAAGCCATAGCTTACATGCAGGGCTGCAAACGAACATTCGACTTGATTATTGCTTCCGGCGTGCTAATTCTGTTCGGTGATTTGATGCCGGTTTTTCAGGCCGCCGCGCGTTTGTTAAAACCCGGCGGGTTTTTTATATTCACTTTGTATCGCAGCGAATCCGAAGCGGTGATGGTGCGTTATAACTTGCACTTTGCCCACAGCGCAGCTTATGTGCGGGAAACCGCCGAAGTAGCCGATCTGAAGCTTGCCATACTTGAGCAAAAAGTGCACGAGTTCGACCTCGGCGAGCCGCAGCCCGGCTGGATAGGGGTTTTATGCAAAGCCGCCACTGTTGCTGCGACCAACCAAGGCGCGTAAATGAAAGTTACTTGAGTCTCGCGTTGGCGATTCTTGAAGTTCACGCATCACGGTTTTTCCACCCGCCGATACAGCCGGAAGTGTTCGTTCTTGTCGCCCTTGCGGCTGCCTTCCCAGATTTTTTCCCAGCGCGTTTCGTCCAGCAGCGGTTTGGATAATTTGTCGCCCTGGATGAGGCGCAGATCGCAGTGGTGTTTGTAGTCGTGTAGCGCGTTGATATCGCCGAAGTACTGCAACATGGCGCGCTGTCCATTGCCCACATGCTCCCCCGCGATACACTGATAATGTTTCGGCAGGGACTGCTGCAGCGCGGTGACCATGCCGCGATAACTCTTGCCGCTGTCCAGCCAGGGCAGCCACAAGGTCATCGCGAGTATCCAGATCAGCGTGACGCCGGCAGCCCAATTCAGTGTTGCCCGGCGCATCGAACGCCCGACCCGCCATACCATCACGATCCACAACACGGTGGCAAAGATGGCGATGATGAACGGGGTGCTGTGCAACTCCGGTTCGAAACCCGGCTGATAGTCTTTCAACCAGTGCGTGATCTTGGCCTGGTTGTCCAGCAGCAAACCCGCCCAGCCCCACCACATCAGGATCGCGATCAGCGCGAACGTCATGATTCCGAACCAGTCCAGCGCATTGGCCGCGCCGCGTTTCAGCATTGACAGTGACGCGGTCGCCAGCAGCGTGATTGGCAACAGCATCGGCAGGGCGAACACCTCATGTATGTCGGCGGCGAGGCTGAGCGTGACCAGCATCACCATGAAGCTGACCAGCGGCAATTGCAGATCCACGCGCTGGGACAGGCGCTTGCGCGACTTCCATACTACCCAGGCTGCCAAGGGCAGGGCAGGCCATGCGAACCATGGCAGGTTTTCCAGATAATACAGGGCATCCATGCCCGGCCCGTGCTTTGCGTGGTCTATCCATTTGCCGATGTTGTGCGTCCAGGCCCACTCCGAGAATAATTGCGGAGAGTGCTGATATAGCAGCAGCGGCCAGATGGTCAGCCAGGGCAGCGCAAACAGCAGAGCGGCAGCGAGGCTTTGATAATAATGGCGGTTGCGCCAGCCTTTGAACAACAGCGGCAGGCTCGCCGCGATCAGCAAGAACAGGATAGGCGCAATGAAGCCTTTGGACATGAAACCGATGCCCACGCCGGTGCCTATCCACAAGCTGGCGCGTACCACACGTTCCTGGCTCAGCGCAAATCCGTACAACATCATCGCGCAGCCGGTCAACAAGCCGAGATCGGTGGACATCTGATGCGCGCTCACCAGCAAACCCAGGCAGCCGATCAGGATGATCGCCGCTGCCCAGCCGCGGTTGTCCCCATACAGCCTGCGGCCGGTGAGGCCGATGAACAACAGCGTTAGTGCATCGTAGAGACCGCTGGCCAGGCGGGCACCGTCGTGCAGCGGCAGCAACGGCGCAAACAGTTTGGCGAGCAGCGCGGCTGTCCAGTAGAACAACGGCGGCTTGTCCAGAAACGGTTCGCCCGCGATCGCGGGAGCCAGCCAATCGCCGTTCTGCAGCATCGAATAGATAGCACCGAAACCGGAAACTTCATCCGGTTTCCACGGATCGTGACCGATCAGCCCGGTGCCCAACCAGATCAGGCACAGTATGCCGAGCAGCAGCGCCTTGGCGGGCGTGATCGGATACGGGTCGGTGGGTTTGATGAAGTACATGCGTCAGGTTATCCTAAAAACATCCACTGCTGCGAGCATCACTGTTAGTTAGTCGGACCGTACCATCTCATTCCGCCGCGCTGCGTGGGAAAATCGGGCCAGCACTTGACACCAATAATAGCCCGGGCCGATACGGCAATGTCCCTGCAAATAAAAAAGGCAGCAAACGCTGCCTTTTGATGGAACCGCTGCGCATAGTTCCGTGAGGCTGTTACGCAGCAGTCTTGGTGCCGTATTTCTGGCGGAACTTGTCGATGCGACCCGCGGTATCCACGATCTTCTGTGTGCCGGTGTAGAACGGGTGGCATTCGGAACAAACTTCGACGTGCAGGGCCGGCTTGCCCATCACGGACTTGGTCTTGAAGGTGTTGCCGCAACTGCAGGTCACGGTGAGTTCCTGGTAATTCGGGTGTATGTCTGCTTTCATGGTTTTTCCTTGCGAGTAGTTTAGTGCGGCGGGTGTACGCACTCGGGTGTTACATAAGGGCGGGCATTATCCATAAAAAGAGGGGCTTGCGCAAATATTTATGCAGCTTTGCCCGGGTATGGACTGAATGGCTGCTGAGTGCCCGCCGGGGTTTGGCCGGACGCTAGTCCTGACGGCATGAATCACATACACTCTCGGCGGTGTTTGCAACTGTCAGGAAATGAATATATGGCCATGCTGGACCGCAACGATTACCGTACGCTGGTGCTGTCTGCACTGGGCGGCGCGTTGGAATTCTATGATTTCGTGATCTTCGTGTTCTTTGCGGTGGTGATCGCGCAGTTGTTCTTTCCGCCGGACATGCCGGACTGGCTGCGCCAGTTGCAAACCTTCGGCATTTTTGCGGCGGGCTATCTGGCACGGCCGCTGGGCGGTATCGTGATGGCGCATTTCGGCGACCTGCTGGGTCGAAAAAAAATGTTCATGCTGAGCATCTTCCTGATGGCCGTGCCGACGCTGGCGATCGGTCTGTTGCCGACCTATGCGCTCATCGGTATCTGGGCGCCGCTGCTGTTGCTGGCGTTGCGCATTCTGCAGGGCGCGGCGATCGGCGGCGAGATACCGGGTGCATGGGTGTTCGTCTCGGAACATGTGCCGCCGCGCCATGTCGGGTTCGCCTGCGGCACGCTGACCGCCGGGCTGACCGGCGGCATCCTGCTCGGCTCGCTGGTAGCGACCGCGATCAACAAGCTGTATGCGCCCGCTGAGCTGCTCAGTGTGGGCTGGCGTATTCCGTTCATCATCGGCGGTGCTTTTGGCCTGGTGTCGGTATGGTTGCGCCAATGGCTGCAAGAAACCCCGGTGTTCAGGGAGATGCAGGCACGCCAGGCACTGTCAGACGAGTTGCCATTGAAGACCGTGTTACGCGCACATCGCCCCGCGGTGATCCTGACCATGCTGATGACCTGGCTGCTGTCCGCCGCGATCATCGTGATGATATTGATGACGCCGACACTGGTGCAGAAGCTCTATGCCATCCCCGCCGCAACCGCCCTGCAGGCCAACAGCATCGCCACGCTGTTCCTGAGTCTGGGTTGCGTGGCATTCGGTGCGCTGGCCGATCGTTTTGGCGCCGGGCGGGTGATGATGGCCGGTTGTGCGCTGCTGGGCATCACCTCGGCGCTGTTCTATCAGCAGATGTCGGTCGCACCGCAAAATATCAATGAGTTGTATGCCTTGTGCGGTTTCTGCGTCGGTGTGATCGGGGTGGTTCCGAGCGTCGCGGTGAATGCGTTCCCGGCGGCGGTGCGCTTTTCCGGGTTGTCGTTTTCCTACAACGTGGCTTACGCGGTGTTTGGCGGACTGACGCCGATACTGGTGAGCGTGCTGTTGCCGCTGGATCGTTTGGCACCTGCGCATTACGTGGAGGTGTTGAGCGTGGCGGGCATCCTGATCGGGATGCATCTGTGGCGTCACGGCAAAGCGCCCGCACCCGGATAGGGCATATATGCGACAATGCGCGCCGCGAAAATCACATGCCCGAATATTTTTCAGGATGCAGGGTGCAACAATGGCACGGAGTGCCGATATTAATCGGGATCGAAATTGTTCTTAGAAAACCTCAAGCAAATTCTCTCCGCAGATATGGCCGCAGTGGATCAGGTGATACGCACGCGGCTGCATTCGGACGTGCTGCTGGTCAACCAGGTCGGCGAATACATCGTCAACAGTGGCGGCAAGCGCTTGCGTCCGGCACTGGTGGTATTGTCTGCCGAAGCGTTCGGTTATCAGGGCAGGCAGCATCACGATCTGGCGGCGGTGGTCGAATTCATCCATACCGCGACATTACTGCACGACGATGTGGTGGACGAATCCGAGTTGCGCCGCGGGCGGGCGACTGCCAGCGCGCTGTTCGGCAATGCAGCCAGTGTGTTGGTCGGAGATTTTCTGTATTCGCGTGCCTTTCAGATGATGGTCGAGGTGGGTGAGATGCGTGTGATGCAGACGCTGGCCGATGCCACCAACATCATCGCCGAAGGCGAAGTTTTGCAACTGCTCAACTGTCACGACGCCGATGTGGATGCCGACAACTACATGCGCGTGATCCATTACAAGACCGCAAAGTTGTTCGAGGCAGCGATGCGCCTGGGCGCGATTCTGGGCAAGGCCTCTGCTGCCGATGAGGAAGCGGCTGCAAAATACGGCATGCATCTCGGTACCGCATTCCAATTGGTGGACGATGTGCTGGATTATTCCGCCGACGAACTACAGACCGGCAAGCATCTCGGCGATGATCTCGCCGAAGGCAAACCCACCCTACCGCTGATCTATGCGATGCAGCACGGCTCGGCCGAACAGGCTGCTGTGGTGCGCAGTGCGATCGAGCAAGGTGACGTCGATAAATTCGCAGAGGTGCTGCAGATCATCCACGCCACCGGCGCACTGGATTTCACCCGCCGGCAAGCCATGCGCGAAGCCGATTCCGCCTGCGATGCGATCGCATCCCTGGCGGATACTAAATACAAACGATGTTTGCTAGAATTGGCCACATTTGCCGCAACGCGCCAATTCTGAAGTTCGATTTCGGGGTGTAGCTCAGCCTGGTAGAGTACTGCGTTCGGGACGCAGGAGTCGGAGGTTCGAATCCTCTCACCCCGACCAATCAATCGGTCTTTAGATTATTCCCGATATGTTTTCAGTGTGGCGCAAGGATAAGCAGGACCCTGTATGGCCCATGTGCGCCCAGTGTGACAGTCTGCTCGATATCGGCGGTGCGCGAAGGACCCGAGATGAAGTTGACCGCGCGCGGCTGCTGCTGGTGTTCCTTGCGCAACAGTTCCCAGGCATCTTCCATGGTCGCGACAATACGGCTAGGATCGAGCACCGCCACATGGGTTTCCGGCAACAGGCTGGTGGTGGCCGGCGTCTCAGCGCCGGATAGCAGCATCAGGGTTCCGGTTTCCGCGATGGCGCAGAATGCGCCGGTCACGCCGATCAAGTCCATATCCCTGGTCGGACGAGATTGCATCTCCAGCCCGGCTCCGCTCCACGGCAATCCGGCCAGCGACGGCCAGCATACGCCGCGCATCGGCAGTTTTCTTTCACTCAGATAGCGCGCCAGCAGTCCCGGAATTTCCATGCGGTCGTTTGTTTCCAGCACATCGCTGGAAAGTTTGAGTGCGCGCTCCTTGAAGCATGCGAGCATATCTTCGGGCACCGGCGGCAATGGTCCGCGCGGGTGTTGTGCCAGATGGCTGCTTATCGTCTCACGCGGGGTCGCTCCGGTTTGCGGCATGCGAGCTTGCGCGTTGCGTATCCTGCCTAGTATTTTTTCGCGCGCGTTCACAGATGTTGCCCCTGCTTATACAGCTCGCGGAAAGTCTTGCCAGCCGGTGCCGGAAAATCGCGACCATCGGTCCAGCCGGATGCGCCGGGCAGAGTGTGCAGTAATTTGTCCTTGCCGCCGAGCAGGCTCATCAAGCGCACGCCGATCTTGGTCGTCAGTGCGTAGATTGCGGGATGCAGCGCCAGCCAGGCCCACGAGTTGAGCATGAAGGTTTCCCGGCGCGACTTCATGCCGTGTTCCATCTGTTTCTCGCGCAGTTTGCGCAGCAGATCCGGCAGCGGGATCTTTACAGGACATACCACCGCGCATGCTCCGCAGAGTGTCGAAGCGTTGGGCAGGTCGGGAGATTTTTCCAGACCCGATAAAAGCGGAGTGAGTATCGAACCCATCGGGCCGGGATAGACCCAGCCATACGCATGGCCGCCGATGTTCTGGTACACCGGGCAATGGTTCATGCACGCGCCGCAGCGTATGCAGCGCAGCATCTCCTGCATCTCGCTGCCGACCAGACTGCTGCGGTTGTTGTCGAGCAGGATGATATGGAAGTGTTCCGGGCCGTCATGGTCCGCGCTGTTCTTGGTTCCGGTCAGCACCGACACATAGTTGGTGATCGATTGTCCGGTGGCGGAGCGCGGCAACAGCCGCACTAACGTGGTGACATCTTCCAGTGTCGGCACCACTTTTTCGATGCCGGTGATGGCCACATGCACGCGCGGCAGTGTGGTCGCCAGCCGTCCGTTGCCTTCATTGGTGACGATCAGCACCGAGCCGGTTTCGGCCACCAGGAAATTGCCGCCGGAGATGCCCATGTCCGCATTCAGAAAAGCCGGTCGCAGCACTACTCTTGCCTCGCGGCACAGTTCGGCGATACCGGTCTTGCGCGGCAGCTGATGTTTCTCCGCGAACAGGTCGGAGATCTCTTCCTTGTTCTTGTGTACCACCGGCGCGACGATGTGCGAAGGCGCTTCGTGCGCAAGCTGCAGGATGTATTCGCCCAGATCGGTTTCCATCACCTTGACGCCTGCCAGTTCGAGCGCATCGTTCAGCCCGCACTCCTCGCTGACCATGGACTTGGATTTCACCGCTGTTTTAACGCCATGCAGTGCGGCGATCCCGGCGACGATGCGGTTGACGTCGTCGCCGGTCTCGGCCCAGTGCACGATCGCGCCGCGCGCGGTGGCCTGTTGTTCGAATTGCAGCAGCCAGTGCTCGAGGTCGTTTAATACGCGATCGCGGATCGCTGCCGCTGCGGTGCGCGTCTCCTCAAGATCGTGAATCTCGCTAATGACTGCCGAGCGGCCTTCGACGAAGCGTGTTTGCAGCCGCGCCAGCGCATCCTGTAATCTGGCGTCGGCCAGCTTGATCGTGACCTGGCGCTTGAAATTGATGGCGGTGTTCTGCATTACTGACCCTTACATTATTTGCTACACACATGCCGTCATTCCCGCTTTCGCGGGAATGACGTGGTAGTTTTTATTTTTCTAATTCCATGCCGGACAACACTTCTGCCACATGCAACACGCGTGTGGTGTGGTCTCCGTTGCGGCGCAAACGGCCTTCGATGTTAAGCAGGCAGCCCAGGTCGCCGCCGACGATGGTGGACGCATCGGTTTCGGCGATATGCCGGCATTTGTTGTCGGCCATGCGTGTCGACAGCTCACCGTATTTGACCGAGAAGGTGCCGCCGAAGCCGCAGCAAGTGGTCGATTCCACCATCTCATGTACGGTCACACCGGGCATTGTCGCCAGCAGTGCGCGCGGTTGTTTGTAGATGTCGAGTTCACGAAGACCCGAGCAGGAATCATGATAGGTCAGCGTGCCCGTGAAGTTGCCGGGCGCCTTTTTCAGTCTGGCGATGTTGTTCAGAAAATCAGTCAGCTCATAGGTGCGCTGGCCCAGCGCGGTGATTCTTGCCAGCATCGCCGGGTCGTCGCGGAACAGGTCCGGATAATGTATGCGTATCATGCCGGCGCAGGATCCGGAAGGCAGTACCACAAAATCGAATGCCTCGAATTCGGCGAGGAACTTCAGCGCCATCGCCACGGCGGATTTGCGCTCGCCCGAGTTGTAACCGGGCTGGCCGCAGCAGGTTTGTTGTTCGGGGACGACCACCACGCAGCCCGCAGCCTCCAGCAGCTTGATCGTGGCAAAACCAATGCGCGGGCGCATCGAGTCGACCAGGCAGGTAACGAACAAGCCGACGCGCATCGAGTCCTCCATCCGTTGACTATCGGTTCAAACTTTCCAGTAACTGCGTGATGCCGGCGCGCGCGATCTGCGCGTCATCACTCGATTTTACGCCGGATACGCCGACCGCGCCGACCACTTCGCCGTCGACGATGATGAGTTCTCCGCCTTCGACGAAAGTCAGATCACCGGGCATGGACAGGAATGCCGCGCGCCCGGCGGCGATGATGTCTTCATAGGCCTTGGTAGATCTGCGTCCCAGCGCCGAGGTGTGCGCCTTGCCGACGGCGAAACTTGAGCTGGTCAATGCCGCACCATCCAGACGTTGCAGCCACATCAGATGGCCGCCATCGTCGACGATGGCGATGGCGACCGCCCAGTTCTGGCGCAGTGCTTCGGCTTCGCATCCTGCCGCGATGATCTTGACATCCGCGAGCGTCATACATTTCTTGTTTTTCATCTATCTCCCCCTGTGTTTGCCTGATCGGCGATTTCGTTATGTTATACAGATATCAAACTACGCGTTGTGATAGCCGAGCTGTTTCGATATCTGCATGCCGGTTTCCATCACCAGCGCGATCCATTCATCACGGCGCCGCTCTATCGGCGCCGACACGGACAGTCCGGCGACCGCATGTCCGCTGGCATCATGCACCAATGTGCCGATGCAGCCCACGCCCAGTTCGGCTTCTTCGTTGTCCAGCGCATAACCGGCTTTTGCCGAGGCGATGCATTCTTGCAACAGGGCGGCGGCTTTGGTGTGCGTGTTGACCGTGTAGGCGGGCAGCTTGCTGCGCTTGGCGTAGCCGCGACACGCCGCTTCGCCCTGTGCGCCCAGTATCAGCTTGCCCACCGCTGTCACGTGCAACGGTGCGCGGCTGCCGATCACCTGTTCGACCCGCATCATGCGTCTGGCAAGCGCTCGCTCGATATACACCACCTCGTCGCCTTCGCGCACGGTCAGATTGACCGTCTCGCCCAGTCGGTCGCGCAGTTGTTCCATCAGCGGCAATGCCACTTTCCGGATGTCCACGCCGGAACTGACGCGGTTGCCCAGTTGCAGCAATTTGACGCCGAGCTGGTAGCTGCCCCTGCTGGTGCGCTCGACATAGCCCAGCTCGGCCAGCGACGAGAGTATGCGAAACGCGGTGGAGGGGTGCAAGCCCGTTTCGGCCGAGAGTATCTTCAGGCTCACCGGCTCTTCATGGACCGCGATCGCGTCCAGCAGTCTGGAAAGTCGGTCGATGACCTGTATCGAGTTGGTGCTTTGTTTGGTTTTTTTCATTTCCCGCATTATGAAAACGATTGTGTATTGCGAAATTATACTGCAAGTCGTATCCTGTTCACAAATCTTGTTTGGCCGATTGATTTGGCCATCTATTGTGATCGGCAGTTTGAATCTATAAGGAGTGATGACATGAAGACCAACATAGCGGAAGCCCCCGGGTTTTGTGCAGGCATGCAATATTTCGGCGCGGCCTGGGAAGACTTTTCAAAACATGCCAGCGCTGCTGTGATCAAGGAAGGCCAATCTGCGATCAGCGATCCGCAAGCGCCTGATGCGGTGTACCAGACACTATTGATGGCCGATGCGCTGCGCTATCTGACCCTGCAAACCTGCGGTTCGAAAGGCTCGGGTCATCCGGGCGGTTTCGCCAGCAGTGCGGATGCCTATGCCTCGCTGGTGATGCTCGGCCACACCAATATCGTGACCGAAGTGGGTCATCATGCGCCCGGCTTCTACAGCGCGATGTTCCTCGACACCTCGCTTGAAGAGATGGGCATCAAGACGGTGACCGACCTGATGGCACGTTTTCGCGAGAAGCATGGCCTGCTTGGCCACCTGTCCGGTGCCATCCCCGGTTTGCTGGCGCCCGCCGGGCCGCTCGGTCAGGGCCAGCACTTTGCGATGGCGGGTGCGATGCTGCATCCGGGCAAGTTGTTCCCGGTCACCATTGGCGACGGCGGCATGGGCGAACCGTACGTGCTCAATTCGATGATGCACTTCAATACCGCCTACCCCAAGATCACCAACTTCCTGCCCACCCTGGTCTGGAACGGATACAGCCAGGAACACCACTCCATGGTGTCGCGCTTCAGCAACGCGGAAATGATCGCTTACTGGAAGGGTCACGGTTTCAAGGAGGTGGTTTTGGTCGACGCCAAGGATTTCGACGACACCAACCAGGCCAGCGCCTACGCCGACAGTTCCTATTTCTCGCACCAGCAGCGTCTGGCTTTTGCCGCAGCCGTGCTGGTCGGAGTAGACAAGGCCGCCAAATTAGCCCTGGGCGGTACGCTGACCGCATTCATCATCAAGCAGATGAAGGGCACAGGGGTACATACGGTGGGTGCAAAATCACACAACCTGTATCCGGCCGATAGTCTGGACAAGCCGCACATGATCGAAGGTCTGCAGCGCCGCGCGCTGAATCCGGAAGCTTGGGCGATCGTGCGCGAGAATTTCGTGCGTGCCGGTGGCGGCCCCGCAGTAAAGACCTCGGTGACCGAGCATGTGCTGGAACTGGCTCCGCTGGGCAAGATGCCGATACACGAATTTGCCAAGAGCGGCCTCTCCGACAAATCTTCTTGGGCCGTGCCGGCAACCGCGATGGGCGCACTGGTTGCCTATGTAGGAACCAAGGACAAGCGCTTCGTGGTGACCAATGCCGACGGCAACGAGGCTTCGGCGATGAAGAATATCAACGATGCGCTGAAGATACGTCATCCGACCGCTGATCCGCTTTACAACCAGGAGCCCGAGGGCCAGGTATACGAGCCGCTGAATGAAGATGCCTGCGCGGGTCTGACTGCCGCGCTGTCCCTGTTCGGTTCGCGTTCTATCTGGTTGTCTTACGAGAGCTTTGCGATCAACGGCTGGCCGATCGTGCAGACGGTTGCACAGGCGATGGCCGAGCTGCGCCGCAAGACACCTTCCGTCGTCACCATGTTTACTGCGGGTGCGCTGGAACAAGGGCGCAACGGCTGGACGCATCAACGCCCGGAGATCGAGAACTACTTTGCCGCACAGATGCGCAACGGCAATACCTTTCCGCTGTTCCCGTGCGATGCGAACGCGATCCAGGCAGCCTATGAATACGCGACCAACAGTTTCAACAAGTGCATGGTGATCATCGCGTCCAAGAGTCCGTTGCCGGTGTACATGAGCGTGGAAGAAGCAAAGCACGCGGTGGAACAGGGTGCTGCCACGATCTATGAGAGCAAGATCGGGAACAAAGGCACTGTGGTGTTCGCGGTGACCGGCGACATGATATTTTTGCCGGTATTCGAAGCGAAGGACAAGCTGGAAGCGGATGGCTACAAGGTGCGCATCGTTGCGATCGTGAATCCGCGCCGCCTGTATCGTGCTACCGACATCTCGTGGGACACCGTCTCCGAGCCGGACAGCAAGTTCATGGATGACGCGCATTTCAACGCGTTGTTCGACGGCGATGTATTGTTGGCGGT
>JBBRDZ010000009.1:0-30676 GCA_038203435.1 Burkholderiales bacterium | reverse complement strand
AATTTGGTCATGGCCTGCACCAGTTGCTGACCGAAGTCGAAGAGCTTGGCGTTTCCGGCATCAGCGGCGTGGAGTGGGACGCGGTCGAGTTGCCCAGCCAGTTCATGGAGAATTTCTGCTGGGAATGGGAGGTGCTGCACGGCATGACGCGCCACACCGACAACAACGTGAAGCTGCCGCGCGCGCTGTTCGACAAGATGCTCGCGGCGAAGAACTTCCAGAGCGGTTTGCAGACCCTCCGCCAGATCGAGTTTTCGCTGTTCGATATGCTGATGCACAGCAGTTTCGAGGCAGGGAGCGGCAAGTCCATATTGCAACTGCTGGACGAAGTGCGCGCCGAAGTGGCGGTGCTGATCCCGCCGGCTTTCCACCGTTTCCCGCAGAGTTTTTCGCACATCTTTTCCGGCGGCTATGCGGCGGGCTACTATAGTTACAAATGGGCGGAAGTGTTGTCTGCCGACGCCTACAGCATGTTTGAAGAAAACGGTGTGCTGAATCCCGATGTCGGCGCGCGCTTTCGCGCCGAGATCCTGGCGATGGGCGGCAGCCGCGATGCGATGCAGTCCTTTACCGCATTCCGCGGCCGAGAACCGAACATGGATGCATTGCTGCGGCATAATGGGCTGCTGGAAATTTCCCGAGGAGGTTAGATGAAACGTGTTTTATTGTTGCTGGCATGTTTGCTGAGTATGCCCGTGCAGGCGGGGGAGATGTATCGCTGGATGGACAAGCACGGCAGGATGAATTACGGCGATGTCCCCCCTGTCGGCGCAACCGATGTCGAGCGCATAAAATCTTCAGGCAACAACGGGCCGGCTGATGATCTTCCCTATGCAACGCGCATCGCGCAACAGAATTTTCCGGTGACGTTGTATGTCAGCGATGGTTGCGGTGATACCTGCGACCAGGCACACAGCCTGTTGAGTAAACGCGGTATCCCGTACAGTGTGAAGGTGCTCAAGACCACTCAGGACATTGAAGCGTTCAGGCAACTCTCCGGCATCAACCGCATCGTTCCGGTGCTGGCTGTGGGCAAGGATTATTTGAAGGGATTCCTGGAAACGCAATGGAACACCGAGCTGGACATCGCCGGTTATCCCAAGAACGCGGGTTTCCGTCAACGTATCGCATCGCCCGAGCAAGCCGTGCCGCCTGAAGCCGTGTCTGACAAAGGCCAGCCGAACACAGACGAGCCGACCGAGCAATGAGTCCGCTGTAACAGCACGAGGCCGGATGCCGTTGACTCCTGTGCGCAAGCCATGCGTGCGACGCTTATAAATCCGACAAAGGCTTTTCGGCCAGATCGCCGTCACTGATCTGCAGTTGTTCTATCACTTTTCCCAATGCCGCGTCCAACGCGTCGATGGTTTCCGCCGGCAGTGACCGCAACGCCTGCGGCAACATGCCTTCGGCCGGGCCGGGCGCCACTTTCATCAGTGCGATGGCCTCAGCAGTCAAACGCAGGCCGACACGCCGCTGGTCATGTTTGCTGCGTTGCTTGATGATCAGATCGCGGGCTACCAGCTTCTCGACCAGTTGGCTGCAGGTGGATTGATGGATCGACAATTTGTCGGCCAGTTCGGAAACGCCGATGTCAGCGTTGTTGGCAATCTCCTGCATGACCCAAAGTTGCGATCCGCTTACGCCGCACGTTTGCTCTACTTCTCGGAAGTGCTGGCGCACCGAGCCATAGATGACCCTGAATTTCTTCAATACCTGCAGTGACAGCAACTTCTTTTTGTGTAGGCTCAAATCGTTTCTCCTTCCAGGTTTTACCGTATCAGGCCGGGACCCGCCAGCGTATAAAGCTTGCATTTCAGGCCAGTGTGGATTATATTGGTATCAATTGATTTGGTGTAAATTATTTATTTTGATATTTTAAACGGGAGAAAACGAATGAAGGTAAAAATGTCCATGGCGATCTTCGCCGCCCTTGTACTTGCAGCATGCGCCAGCACACCCAAGACAGCGGTTTCGGACGCACCCGCCACATCCGCACAGGGTGAGGCAGCGACCAATGAACAAACGACCGCAACCGCCGAAACCGGTTCGCTAGCCACCGCTGACCTGGAGCCCACCAGGCTTGCAGCGCAACTGCAGGAACTGCGGAAGAATGCCATCTATTTCGATTTCGCCGAATTCGCCATCAAGCCAGAATTCAGCGGGCTGATCCGCAAACAGGCAGAATTCATCAAGTCGCATGGGAATGCAGTCGTGACCTTGGCGGGCAATGCCGACGAACGCGGCAGCAGTGAATTCAATCTCGCGCTCGGTGACAGGCGCGCCAATGCCGTACTGAGCGCGCTCAAGATCATGGGAGCTTCCGGCGATCAGATCAAGATAGTCAGCTATGGCGAAGAACGTCCCAGTCTGGACTGCCATGAGGAGCAATGCTGGAAAGAGAACCGTCGCGTGGATTTCATCGGCAAGATCGTCCCCTGACGGTTATTAAACTGTCGCAACACTTGGAGTACACTTGAGTTGTGCGACCGCCTTGCGGGCCATTGTTGCGATGGTCTCCATGCCTGATAAGGGCCTCAAGCCGCATTTTCTGCTCGCTTGTACCTTAGTAGACTCCGCCAGCCGAGCTGAATGAAGGTCGTTTCACAACCTGTGATTCCGTTGTGAACCGGTCGCACGTTGAAGGAGAAAATCCAGCCCGATGACAAGTCCTCAATATACAGAGCAATCCGCCACCCGGTTGCCTTTATCTCTTGCCGAACGGAAAAGCACGGTGGTACTGTTCGGCGAGGTACTCGCCGATATATTTCCGGATCGTTCCGTTCTGGGTGGCGCGCCGTTCAACGTCGCGCGACATCTCAAGGCGTTCGGGCAGAATCCGGTGTTGGTCACACGGCTCGGCAACGACCGCTTGCGGGATGAGGTCCTGCAGGTGATGACACAGAACGAAATGGAAACCGTGGGTGTGCAGTGCAGCAACAATCATCCGACCGGTCAAGTGCAGGTGCATTTGCAAGACGGCGGCCACCGTTTCGAGATATTGCCTTTGCAAGCCTACGATTTCATCCATCCGGCGGTGGTGCGCATGATCACCCTGTCGGTGCACCCCGCGCTGGTCTATTACGGCACCCTGGCACAGCGCCATGAGATATCCCGGCGGGCGTTGAAGACCCTGTTGCGCAGCAGCGATGCGTCGAAGTTCCTGGACATCAATCTGCGCGAACCGTGGTATGACGAAAGGACGCTGCGATCGTCCCTGCAAGCTGCCGATATCGTCAAGTTGAATATCGATGAGCTGGATGTGATCGCCGCGATGTTCGATATGTCCGAGCGCGAGCCGGAACCGCGGGCCAGGCAATTGATGAGACACTTCAGCATCGAACAGGCGCTGGTCACCTGCGGAGATCGCGGCGCCTGGCAGATCGATCGCGAGGGTAACAAGGTCACTGCTATCGTTCAGAACCCAGTCACCCGCATCGTCGATACAGTAGGCGCGGGCGACGGGTTCGCTGCAGTCTGGATACTGGGCGCGTTGTTGCATTGGCCGATGGACAGGACGCTGGAACGCGCCAATACATTCGCCGCCGCAATCTGCGGGATACGCGGGGCGATACCCGAACACGCGGATTTTTACCAGCCATACAAGCGCGATTGGGCAGTATGAAGAAATCCAGCGCCGCGCCCAGACCGCCGTTGTACATCGTGCTGATCAGTGTGCACGGCTTGATACGCGGTCACGATCTCGAACTGGGGCGCGATGCGGACACCGGCGGACAGATCAAATACGTGGTCGAACTCGCCCGCGCGCTGGGCGAACGCGCGGACGTGGGGAAAGTGGTGCTGCTGACCCGGTGTGTCATCGACGCCCAGGTCAGTGCGGATTACGCCGAGGCGAAGGAGCGGCTGTCCGAAAAGGCCAGGATCGTGCGCATCGAGTGCGGCGAAGAAAAGTACCTGCGCAAGGAGATGCTGTGGGACTCGCTGGAGAACTTTGCCGACAATGTACTCGCTTACCTGAAAAGCCAGCAGCGCATCCCGGATGTCATCCACAGTCATTATGCGGATGCGGGCTATGTTGGTTCGCGTCTCGCCCACCAGCTGGGTGTGCCGCTGGTGCACACCGGCCATTCGCTGGGGCGCAGCAAGCGCAAGCAATTGCTGGCCAGCGGCATCAAGCGCAGCGATATCGAAACCAGCTACAACATTTCGCGGCGCATCGAGGCGGAGGAGACGACGCTGGGTGTCGCGTCGCGCGTCATTACCAGCACCCAGCAGGAGATCGAACAGCAATACGGCCTGTATGATTTCTATCAGCCGGAACGCATGCGGGTGGTCCCGCCCGGCACCGATCTGGAGAAATTCTTTCCGCCGCAGGGCAACGAAAAGAACAGTGAGACCGCAACCGAACTCAAGCGCTTTCTGACGCACCCCGGCAAGCCGATAATACTGGCATTGTCGCGTCCGGATCCGAGAAAGAACATCGTCGCGCTGATCGAAGCCTATGGTGAGTCTGCCGAACTGCAACAAGCGGGCAATCTGGTGGTCGTGGCAGGCAACCGCAACGACATCCAGGACATGGAGGCCGGCTCCGGCACGGTGCTCAACGATATCCTGCTGGCCATCGACAAGTACGATCTGTATGGAAAAGTTGCCTATCCAAAACATCACAAGTCCGACGAAGTGGCGGTGTTCTACCGGCTGGCAGCGGCCACCCGCGGCGTGTTCGTCAACCCGGCATTGACCGAGCCGTTCGGTTTGACGCTAATCGAAGCGGCGGCATGCGGCCTGCCGATCGTGGCTACCGAGGACGGCGGCCCGATCGACATCATCGCCAATTGCAAGAACGGCTATCTGATCAATCCGCTCGACAAAGCGGCAATGGCGGAAACCATCCTCAAGGCGTTGACGGACAAGCCCGGCTGGACCCGTTTGGCAAAGAACGGCGTGCAGGGTGTGCGCCGGCATTACTCGTGGCAGGCACATGTGGAAAAATATATGTCTATCATCCAGCCGCTGGTGGCCAAGACCGAACCGGTCGCGAAAAGCAAATTGACCCGACGCAAGGGTATGTTCCGCAATCGCGCCATCTTCACCAGCCTGGATCTGAACCTGATCGGCGATCGTGCATCCCTGTCGGAATTTCTGAAAGCCATGCAGGTCCATCGCAAATCGATCATCTTCGGCATCGCGACCGGCCGTCGCCTCGATGATGCGCTGTCAGCGCTGAGGCAATACAACATCCCCGAGCCGGATGTGCTGATCTCGGGTCTGGGCACCGAGATACACTATGCGCCCAACCTGACCAAATCGGATGTTTGGGAACGTCACATCAACCACCTGTGGAACCCGCGCGCGGTGCGCGACATACTCAAGCAGGTGCCGGGTCTGGAGATGCAGCCGAAAAGCTTTCAGAGCGCATTCAAGATCAGCTATTACATCGATCCCAACCAGGCGGACGTGCAAGTGATACGCAAGGCATTGTTGCGCAACGAGCAGGCGGTGAATGTGGTGTTCTCATTCGGGCAATTCCTCGATGTGCTTCCGGTGCGCGCGTCAAAAGGCCTGGCGCTGCGCTGGTGTGCCGAGCAACTCGGTTTTGCGCTGGACAACACCCTGGTCGCGGGCGTCAGCGGTGCCGACGAGGACATGTTGCGCGGCAATACGCTGGGCGTCGTGGTCGACAACCGTCATCTCGAGGAACTGTCCGACCTGTCGCATGTGGAGAAGATCTATTTTGCCAAGCAGCAGTACGCCGCAGGCATACTGGAAGCAATGGACCATTATCATTTCTTTGAGGACGGACCTGGGAGAGCGTCAGCGTGAAGCGCTTGCTGCTGTGTACCGACCTGGACCGGACACTGATCCCGAACGGCGCGCAAACCGAATCACCGTCGGCCAGACCGCGATTCAGGCGATTGGTGAGTCGCGATGAAGTCACGCTGGCCTATGTGACAGGCAGGCACCGTGCCCTCATCGTACAGGCCATCGCTGACTACGAACTGCCGCAACCCGATCTGGTGATCGCCGATGTCGGCACCACGATCTACCGGGTTGACCGCTCCGGATGGCGGCAATGGGACGAGTGGGACAACCTGATCACAGCAGATTGGCACGGCGCGACACATGATGAACTGTACCGCTTGCTGAGTGTCTTCCCGGCGTTGAAGCTGCAGGAAAAGGAAAATCAGAACCGCCACAAGCTCAGCTACTATGTTTCGCTGCAAGCAGATGCAGCGCTGTTGATCAACGAGATGCACGGGCAGCTGATACAGGCCGATATCAGGGCGAACCTGATCTGGAGCATCGATGAGCCGGCCGGCTTGGGATTGCTGGATGTGCTTCCCGCCGCAGCCAACAAGCTGCACGCGGTCCGCTTCATCATGCAGCAACAGGGATTCGGTCTTCACAACACGGTATTCGCCGGTGACAGCGGCAATGACCTGGACGTGCTGTTGAGCGACATATCCGCCGTGCTGGTCGCCAATGCCGACACAGAAGTCAAAACAGCAGCACATGCGCATAAAGCCGCACTCTATACTGCCCGAGGTGACTACCTTGGCATGAACGGCAACTACAGCGCGGGCATCCTCGAGGGTGTCGCGCATTATCTGCCGGAAGTGGATGCGTTTTTGCGCGAACCGGATCAATAAGAACAAGGGACAAAGATGTACGAACAAGTTTCCCACTCGCTGCTGAACGACATACTGGTCGAACTGAAACCGGAGATCAGGAATCTGCGCCTGCGGCATTTTTTCACCCGGCTGGGCGCGAATTTTTACGCCATCCATTCCCTGTTCAAAAAATTGTATGGCGATCGCCCCGACTTCAAGGAGCAGATGGTCAGCCTGGTGGAGACGCTCGCTTTGCGCTACATCGAACGGGAACCGCACTTGCGCAAATCCGACTTGGCGCGCGAGAAGGATTACAACTGGTTCCTGAGTCAAAAATGGGTTGGCATGGCATTGTATTGCGATCGCTTCGCCGACGACCTGAAAGGCTTTCGTGCGCGACTGCCTTACCTGCAGGAATTGGGCGTCAACATGCTGCACATCATGCCGATACTCGACTGCCCTACCGGTTTCAGCGACGGCGGCTATGCGGTGCGCGATTTCTGCAAGATCGATCCCCGCTTCGGAACGGTTGCGGATGTCGAAAATCTGGCCGGCTCACTTAAGAAACGCGACATGCTGCTGGTCCTCGATGTTGTGGTCAATCACACTTCGAACCAGCACGAATGGGCGCTGCGGGCGCGCCAGGGCGAACTGAAATATCAGGATTATTACTACGTCTTCGATGACCGCGACACACCGGACATCTACGAGGAAACCATGCCGGAGATCTTTCCGGTCAATTCTCCCGGCAATTTCACCTGGGACGAACAGATGGGCAAGTGGGTGATGACGGTGTTCAACAGTTATCAATGGGATTTGAATTACCGCAATCCGGCGGTGCTGATCGAAATGATCGACATCATCCTGTTCTGGGCAAACAAAGGCGCGGACATACTGCGCCTGGATGCAGTGGCCTTTCTGTGGAAGAAGATCGGCAGCACCTGCCAGAACGAACGCGAGGCCCACCTGCTGCTGCAGTTGATGAAGGATTGTTGCCAGGTGACGGCACCCGGTGTGCTGTTCATCGCCGAGGCCATCGTCGCGCCCAGCGAGATCGCCAAGTATTTCGGCGAAGACGCAATCAACGCCAAGGAATGCGAGATCGCCTACAACGCCACGCTGATGGCATTGCTCTGGGATGCGGTGGCGACCAAGAATGCCAACCTGCTCAACCGCGGCGTCAAGAACCTGCCGGAAAAGCTCGAACGCGCGACCTGGCTGAACTATGTGCGTTGCCACGACGATATCGGTCTGGGTTTTGCCGACAACGATGTGGTGCAATCCGGCTATGATCCGGTCCAACACCGCCGTTTTCTGGTTGATTATTTCACCGGTAAATTTCCGGGGTCGGCTGCCAGGGGCGTGCCGTTCGGTGAAAACATCAAGACCGGTGATGCGCGCATCTCCGGTTCGCTCGCCTCTCTGGTCGGATTGGAGACTGCGATCGATCTCGATGATGAGCAGGCCATCGACGCCGCGATCAAGACCATCCTGCTGTTGCACAGCATCATTCTGTCGTTTGGCGGCATTCCGCTGCTCTACTACGGCGATGCGATCGGCACGCTCAACAGCATGGAATATCTCGCGGATCCGGCCGAGCGCGACGACAATCGCTGGATCAATCGTTCGCACTTCAATTGGGACAAGGCTGAATTGCGTCATCAACCCGGCACGGTGGAACAGCGGATCTTCAGCGCGCTGAAAACGATGATCGCGCAGCGCAAGAAGACTACTGCATTCGCCGACTTCGACAACCGCCAGTTGTTCGCGGTGGAAAATCCCAACCTGCTGGTCTATTCCAGGACCGATCCGCAAAACAGCGCCAACCGGGTGCTGGTGGTTGCCAACTTCAACGTCGAGCCGCAGCATCTGCTTGTCGGCGAGCTGAAGCCGCACGGTTTCTTCCTGCATGATGGAATGAAAGACCTTTGTTCGGGTACACTCGTGCCCGAGGAAAACGATGCGGTCACCATCCCGCCGTTAACCTGTTACTGGCTGACCGACTGGCGCGAACGGAAAGGTCGTTGACCGCAGTTGTAAAGAATCGCCCCGCCAGTTGGCAATACTTTACGGTGGAACATCGCAGCCGGCCGTTAATTCTGGAATCGTTGATATGCGCATCGCTACCTGGAACGTCAATTCGCTGAAAGTGCGCCTGCCGCATGTGCTGGACTGGCTGGCCGCCAATCCGGTCGACGTGCTGTGCCTGCAGGAAACCAAACAGCAGGACAGCGACTTTCCGCAAGCGGCATTGGAAGCGGCGGGATATCACAGCGTATACAGCGGGCAGAAGACCTACAACGGTGTGGCGATCCTGAGCCGCATTACCCCCAGTGAAGTGCGACATGGCATCCCACAATTTGCCGACGAGCAGAAGCGTGTGCTCGCCGCCAGCTACGGCAATATCCGCGTGGTCGATGTGTACATCCCGAATGGTCAGAGCATCGACTCGGACAAATACCAGTACAAGCTCGGCTGGCTTACTGCACTACACGACTGGTTAAAGCAGGAGTTGATACGCTATCCGAAGCTGGTGTTGCTGGGAGATTACAACATCGCGCCGGAAGACCGCGACGTGCATGACCCGAAAGCATGGGAAGGCAATGTGCTGGTCAGCGGGCCGGAACGCGAGAAGTTTCGCGGGCTGATCCAGCTCGGACTGCACGACAGTTTCAGGTTGTTCGAACAGGCCGAGAAATCCTTCACCTGGTGGGACTATCGCATGATGGGGTTCCGCCGCAACCATGGTCTGCGCATCGACCATATCCTGATCAGCGATCCGCTGGTAGCGCAATGCAAGAGTTGCGTGATCGACAAGGCGCCGAGGAAGTTGGAGAGGCCTTCGGATCATACGCCGGTGATCGTAGAGCTTTTGTAGAACGAGCCCCCTGCGTGTGTTGTTGGGGCTACAGCCCCTTAGTGTCAATTCCGCACGCAGCTTGCTGCGTAGTGGATTGCCTGCCCTTGGTACAACCACGGCGTACCCCTTGCGGGTGCTGCCCGCGAACAGTGTTTCGGAAAGTTACCGGTGCCTGCCGCTACGCGGCGACCCTTCGACAAGCTGGTGAAATGACTACGCCAACCAAGTCGTTGATTAACGTCAGCCTAGCCGCTGGTTATCAGGCCGAACGGTCATATCAGGTTCATTCCACGGCGCCACCTTCAACAACAGCACCATCCCCGGCACCGCCAACACCGCACACAGGAAAAAAAACTCCGTCCACCCCATCGCCTCCACCATCCATCCGGTTGCCGCATTGGCAAAAGTGCGCGGCACCGCCATCAAGCTGGTGAACAGCGCGAACTGGGTCGCGGTGTAAGCGGGATGGGTGGAACGCGCGATGAATGCGACGAAGGCCACAGTGCCCAGACCCACACCGAGCGCCTCCAGACTGATCACGATGGCGAGCTGGGCGAGTTCGATGCTGGTGATCTCGGCGTGGTGTCCCACCGATGCCAGCCAGGCGAAGCCGAAGATGGACAACACCTGCACCACACCGAACAGCCACAGCGCACGGTTGATGCCGATCTTGACCATCCACAATCCGCCCAGCATTCCGCCGATCACCGCGGGCCACAGCCCGGCATTCTTCGCGATCAGGCCGATCTGGGTCTTGGAGAAACCCATGTCCAGATAGAACGGCGTGGCCAGCGCGGTACACATGCTGTCACCGAGCTTGTAAAAAAACAAAAAGGCGAGAATCAGCAGCGCGCTGTGCCATCCCTTGCGCGTGATGAATTCGTGGAACGGCTCGACCACCGCTTCGCGCAGGGTCCGCGGCGGCACGGCGCGGCGCGGTTCATTGACCAACAACGTCATCGCGATGCCGGGCAGCATGAACAGCGCAGTGATGATAAACACCATGCTCCACGGCAAAGAATCCGCAAGGATCAACGCCAGCGAACCCGGCACCAGACCGGCGATACGGTAGGCGTTGACGTGCACCGCATTACCCAATCCCAACTCGACATCCGCCAGCAGCTCGCGGCGGTAAGCATCCAGCACGATGTCCTGGGTGGCGCTGAGGAAGGCGAGCAGCGTGGCGACCCACGCGATGGTGCGCAGGTCGCTCTGCGGCGAGAACGCGCCCATCGCCGCGATCACCACCAACAAGCCGACCTGGGTCAGCAGCATCCAGCCGCGCCGTCTGCCGAAGGCCGGCACGACGTAGCGGTCGAGCAGCGGCGACCACAGGAATTTCCAGGTGTAGGGAAACTGGATCAGCGCGAACAGGCCGATGGTCTTCAGATCGACATGCTCGCTGCGCAGCCAGGCCGGGACCAGGTTGAACAACAGATACAAAGGCAGACCGGAACTGAACCCGGTGAACACGCAGATCAGCATGCGCCGGGTGAAGAGTTGCTGCCAGACGCTCATATGCCGCGCTGGAAACGGTACACCGCGGTGCTGCCGAACAGGTTGGGCAGCAGAGTCACTTCGCTGCCGCCGCTCATCACGCGGCGGTCAAGGATTTGCACTTTTTGAGTCGCGCAAAAGTCTTCAAAATCGTGCAGTGTGCACAGGTGAACGTTGGGCGTGTCATACCACTGGTAGGGCAGCTCTTTCGATACCGGCATGTAGCCGCGCAATATGTTGAGGCGATTCTTCCAGTAGCCGAAGTTGGGGAAACTGACGATGCCTGCGCGCCCGACCCGCAGGATCTCCTGTACCAGCGCTTCGGTATGGCGTGTCGCCTGCAGGGTTTGCGACAGAATCACATAATCGAACGACCGGGTTTCGAATCCGGACAAGCCGGAATCGAGGTCACCCTGGATCACGTTCACATTGTTCCTGATGCACGCGACGATGTTGGCGTCACTGATCTCGACTCCATAGCCGCGCACCCTGCGCGTGTCGCGCAGGAAACGCAACAGGCTGCCGTCGCCGCAGCCCAGGTCGAGTACCGACGCACCCTGTGGTATCCAGGCTGCGATCGCGGCAAAATCCGGGCGGGCCGCAGCGAGTTCGGCGGGATCGTGCGCGCTCATGCTGAAATTTCTCCACCGATGCGATCGAGGTAGGCACGCATCACCTCGTGGTAATGATCCTGCTGCATCAGGAACGAATCATGACCGTGCGTCGAGCTAATCTCGGCATAACTCACGTTGCGATGATTGTGCAGCAGGGACTGCACGATCTCGCGCGAACGTCCGGGGGAAAAGCGCCAGTCGGTTGTGAACGACAGCACCAGGAAATCCGCGCGCGCGGCGGCGAATGCCTTGTCCAGATTGCCGTTGAATTCGCGCGCCGGGTCGAAGTAGTCCAGCGCCTTGGTCATCAGCAGATAGGTGTTGGCATCGAAATGGGCGGCAAACTTGTCGCCCTGATAGCGCAGATAGGATTCAATCTCGAATTCGATGTCGTAGGTGAAGCCGAGCTTGCCCGAGCGCAGGCTGCGCCCGAACTTGTCCGCCATCGCATCGTCGGAAAGATAGGTGATATGACCCAGCATGCGCGCCAGACGCAGGCCGCGCGTCGGCACCATGCCATGCTGGTAGAAGTCTCCGCCGTGAAAGTCCGGATCGGACAGGATCGCGTTGCGCGCGACATCGTTGAACGCGATGTTCTCGGCGGTCAGATGCGGTGCGGCGGCGATCGCCAGCACATGGCGCACCCGCTCGGGAAAAGACAGCGCCCATTGCATCGCCTGCATCCCGCCCAGGCTGCCGCCCATCACCGCTGCAAATTGTTTGATGCCGAGCAGATCCGCCAGGCGCGCCTGCGATTCCACCCAGTCCTCCACTGTCACTACCGGAAAGCTGGCGCCGTATGGTTTGCCGGTTTGCGCATCAATGCTGGACGGACCACTGGATCCGTGGCAGCCGCCCAGATTGTTCAGCCCGATGACGAAGAATCGATCGGTATCGACGGGTTTGCCGGGACCGACCATGTTGTCCCACCAGCCGATATTCTTCGGATCGTCGGCGTAAAGGCCCGCGACGTGATGGTTGCCCGACAGCGCATGGCAAACCAGGATGGCATTCGATTGGTCGGCGTTCAGTTCGCCATAGGTCTCGTATACCAGCTCGTAACGCGGCAGCACCTTGCCGCTGCGGAAAGTCAGCGGGGTGTCGAAGATAGCGCGCTGTGCGCTGACGATGCCTATGGATCCACTCATAAATTTTTTTGCGGGCGAATCGCTGTGTCGCTGCTCGCTCTATCCTAACCTACCTACACGGTATGTCTCGTCATTCGCTGATAAAACCACTAGCCATTCGACTAAGCCCGCAAAGCGGGCAAGTCGCTGGTTAAGTGCGGCTCCTTGTGCTTCATCCCGCAAAACAAATTCCAGGATTGTTACCAGAAAAACAAAAAAACCCGGCCAGCTTGCGCGGATCGGGTTGATTCGCTTTAGCTGGAATGATTTAAAGTGCCCCGCAAGCTGATGTCAAATCGGCACTGATGAAACTACTGGTGAAACAACTGGCCTTCTGACTAAGCGAGCAAACAGCTTTGCATAGCCATTCGGCCAAGTCACCCAACAACGGTGACACAAGCCGCTGGTTAACACTCGTTAAGTCGCTGGTTATGACACACAGTTTCCGCGTTTTATGGAATGCTGTCAATGCGTTCAGCGGGAATGCTTCAGCGTTTGTGGGAGCATTTTTTTTTGGTGCAATCCGCATAGATCTGCAGCGTGTGTTCGCGTATCGCGAAGCCGAGATCGGTGGCGGCCTTTTCCTGGCGCGCCTCGATGGCCGCATCATAGAACTCTTCGACATGACCGCATTGCAGGCAGACGATGTGATCATGGTGCTCGCCCTGGTTCAGTTCAAACACCGACTTGCCGCCCTCGAAATGGTGGCGCATCAGCAGACCGGCCTGCTCGAACTGCGTGAGTACGCGGTATACCGTAGCCAGGCCCACGTCTTCTCCGCTGCCGAGCAACTGCTTGTATACGTCTTCCGCGCTCAAATGCCGCTCTTTGCTGTTCTCGAACAGATCCAGCACCTTGAGGCGCGGCAGGGTGGATTTTAGTCCGGCGTTCTTGAGGTGGTCTGGCTGGTGCATGTGATTATTTCCCGACGATTTGCAACATCATGCCAGAAACTTGTTGCAAATGCAAATAAGAACGATTATCATTCGTATCACTTGATAAGGAGAACCGCTTGAGACACTTTCTGCTTGTTGCATTGCTGCTGCCGCTCGCCGCCCAAGCCGGCGACTATGTGCTAACCATCAAGGACCATCGGTTCCAGCCTGCCGAGCTCAGCGTTCCCGCCAACACCAAGGTCAAGTTGCGGGTCGAAAACCAGGATGCCACCCCGGAGGAATTCGACAGCCACGAACTGAACCGGGAAAAGGTGATCGCCGCGCGCAGCATCGCAACGATCTTTATCGGGCCACTGGCTCCGGGACGCTATCCGTACGCCGGAGAGTTTCATCAGGACACCGCCCAGGGCGTCATCGTCGCCGAATAGCTCTTAGCCATATCAGGGGTACACCATGTTCGCAACCGCCATCATCGTATTTCGGGAAGTATTGGAAGCCTCCCTGATCATCGGAATCCTTGCCGCCGCGACGCGCAGCGTGCCCAATAACAAACGCTGGTTGGCCGCCGGAGTATTGGCCGGCCTGATCGGTTCGGGCCTTGTTGCCAGTTTTGCCGACGTGATCGGATCGATGGCCAGCGGTATCGGCCAGGAGATATTCAATTCCATCGTGCTGGGCATCGCGGTATTAATGTTGGCATGGCACAACATCTGGATGGCTTCGCACGGCGCGGCACTGGCCGCCAGCGCAAAATCGGTCGGCAGGAACATCACCGACGGCAGCAGTGAATGTTCGATCCTGCTGGTCATCGTCGGCCTCGCGGTACTCAGGGAAGGCTCTGAGACAGTGCTGTTCCTGTACGGCATCGCCGCGTCAAATGATGGCGGGCAGTCAGTGATGTTGGTCGGTGGCCTGATCGGCTTGCTGGCCGGCATCGCGGTGGGTTATCTGTTGTATGCCGGACTGCTGCGCATACCATTGCGCTGGTTCTTCTCCGCGACCGGCATCCTGGTGTTGTTGCTGGCAGCCGGCATGGCTTCCCAGGCCGCGCATTTCCTGATCCAGGCTGATCTGTTGCCCAGCCTGGCCGCACCGCTGTGGGACACATCATCGCTGCTGCCGGAAACCGGACTGCCCGGCATGCTGTTGCACAGTTTGATCGGTTACGACTCGCGTCCGGCAGGGATGCAGATCGTGTTCTATCTGACCGCGCTGGCCGCTATCTACATCGGCATGAAATGGGTCGGACGATCCGGCAAATCCATTCGTTCGACTGTCACCGGAAAAGTTGAATGAACTATCGGGCCTTCATGCTGTGTTTGGCTGTGCTGTGCCTGACAGCCACCCTGAACATCGGTGTCGCCTTCGCCGGCGCGGCGGACTATGTCTACACGCCCACAGTCGAATACGGCGAACGCGAGATCGACGTCAAGTTCGGCGCCGCTTCGCCTGTGGCCGGAAACCGGGTCCAGGGTGCCAGCATCGGCTTCGGTTACGGAGCAAAGGAATACTGGTTCACCGAGGTCTATTTGAAACAGGAGCGCACTGGCAGCAATATCGCCAACCTGGCCGAATGGGAAAATAAATTCCAGCTCACCGACACCGGCGAATATCCGGTCGATGTCGGCCTGATCACCGAGCTGGAAGCGCCGTTGAGCGCCAGTACGCCATGGGAGTTAAAATTCGGCCCGCTGTTCCAGAGCGAATTCGGCAAACTGCAGTTGAACGGCAATCTGCTGTTTGAGCACGCGTTCGGCAAAGCAGACGAAAGCGGCGCGCCATACAACACCAATTTCAGTTATCAGTGGCAAGCCAAATATCGCTGGGAAACGGTACTCGAGTTCGGCGTACAAGCACTGGGCGACCTGGGAAAATGGAACGATTGGAGCAGCTCGTCCCAGCAGAGCCACCGCATCGGGCCGGCAGTATTCGGCAAGTTCGCGCTGGCCGGCCGGCAAGCCATCCGGTACAACGCGGCCTGGTTGTTCGGCACAGGCAATGCCGCGCCGAATCACACCTTCAGGATGCAGGTCGAGTACGAGTTCTAGGCATTCAGCTTGTCCAGCAGTTCACGCACCTTCATCGGATCATCGGCACGCAGGATCTTCTGCGTGAATAGGGCGATCTTCGGCAGGCTGGTGGTCAGTACGCGTTGTTTGATATTGGGCACTTGCGCCGAGAACATCGAGAACTGGCGCAAGCCGAAACCCAGCAACAGCCGCGTGTACGCCAATTCACCGGCCATTTCGCCACACACCGCGATCGGCACACCGTGTTTATTGCATGTTCCTATGATGTGCGACAACAGGTGCAGCACGGCGGGGTGCAATGGATCATAAAGATGCGCGACCTCCTCGTCGGTGCGGTCTATCGCCAGGGTGTACTGGATCAGGTCGTTGGTCCCGATGGACAGGAAGTCCAGTTTCTTCGCAAAAATGTTGAGTGCCAGCGCCGCGGCGGGTATCTCTATCATGCCGCCGATCTTGACGTCGCGATCATAGGGTATACCTTCCTGGTCGAGACTCTGTTTGGTCATCTCGATGAACTGCAGTGTCTGGTTGAGTTCGGAGACCCCTGACAGCATCGGTATCAGCAACTTGACGTTGCCGTAATGCGTGGCGCGCAGCAAGGCGCGGATCTGGGTACGGAACAATTGCGGTTCAGCCAGGCAAAAGCGGATCGCACGCAGCCCCAGCGCCGGGTTGTTGGCCACCCGCTTGGTACCATTCAGTTGTTTGTCACCACCCAGATCGAAGGTGCGGATCGTGACCGGCTTGCCCTCCATTCCCGCTGCAACGGCACGATAGGCCTCGAACTGTTCCTCCTCGCCGGGCAGGTTGTCGCGATTGAGGAACAGGAATTCGCTGCGGAACAAGCCGATCCCGGTTGCGCCATTCTCTTTCACCTCGGCGATATCGTCCGGCATCTCGATATTGGCATGCAGCTCGATGACCGTGCCGTCCAGCGTGTTGGCGCGCGCGCTGCGCAGCCGTTTGAGTTTCTTGCGTTCCAGTTCCCATGCGCTCTGGCGCAATTTGTATTCTGCCAGCACCAGCTTGCCGGGGTTGACGATCAGCACCCCCTGCTCGCCGTCCAGTATCAGCAGGTCGTTTTCACGCACCAGTTCGCGCGCATGATGCAAGCCGACCACACAGGGTGTGTCCAGGCTGCGCGCGACGATGGCTGTGTGCGAGGTCGCGCCGCCCACGTCGGTGATGAACGCGCCGTATTGGTGGGGCTTGAACTGGATCAGGTCGGCGGGGCTCAGGTCATGCGCAACCAGTATCGTCTCGACATCCTGGTGCGCCGGCGTCGGGTGATGACCGGGCTTTCCGAGCAATTGCTTGAGCAAACGCTCGGCCACCTGGGTCACATCGGTCTGACGCTCGCGCAGATAGGCATCTTCGAACTCGTCGAATTGCGCAACCAGCGTTTCGGTTTGCACCTTGAGTGCCCATTCGGCGTTGCATTGCTCGCTGGCGATCATGTCCCGCGGTGCAACGCTCAACAGCGGGTCGTCCAGTATCATCTGCTGCAATTCGAGAAAAGCATCGAATTCCGCGGCAGCGTGGATCGGTCGGTTGTTGCGCAGGCTGATGAACTCGTTGCGCGTGGCCAGCAGTGCAGCATCGAAACGCGCGATCTCTTCAGCGAGGAATTGCCTGGGCAGCACGTAATGCGCCACTTCCAGCGAGGTGTGCGAGATCAGGTGGGCATGGCCGATGGCGATGCCGCTGGAAACTGCGATGCCGTGCAGCGTGAAGCTCATTCGCCTTCTCCGAAGTAATCGTTGATCAGCTGCAGCAGGGCCCGCATCGCTTCGGCCTCATCCTCTCCCGCAGTCTCGATGTTGATGGTGGTACCCTTGGCCGCAGCCAGCATCATCACGCCCATGATGCTTTTGGCGTTGACGCGGCGGTTGTTGCGCGACATCATCACTTCGCACTTGAAACTGGAAGCGAGCTGGGTAAGTTTGGCCGAGGCACGTGCATGCAGGCCGAGTTTGTTGATGATGAGCGCGTCCTGTTGCAACATTTAGCCCGCCATCTGAACGATACATTCACGCCCGCCGTCGACGGCGATCTCTGCCAGTTCGGGCAGGGGCCTGTCCGGACTGCACACCACGCGCAACAGCATGGGCAGATTCAACCCCGCCACCCCGATCACACGCTCGGCGTGACACAGTTGCCGTCCGATGTTGCTGGGCGTGGCACCGAACACATCTGCCAGGATCAGCACCCCGCCGCCGGTATCCAGCTGCTTGATCAGCAGTTGGCCTTCCAGCAGTTTCTGGTGCGGATCATCGCCGGCCAGAACCGACAGCACCTTGAGATTGGACGGCACTTCGCCCAGCACATGTTTGACGCAATCGGCGAAACTATCGCCGAGTCCGTTGTGCGTCACCAATAAGATTCCGGCCACAATCCATCCTTTTTATAAAACACCCGTGGCATATGCAAGCAGCACAACCACTATCACTATCCAGCCATAGCGCGTGAACCAGCGCAACACCCTGGCCTTTTCTGCATCCGCTTGCTGTTCCTCCGGACAATCCCTCCGATCTTGCGCAATGCGTTGAGCCGGACCGCACGCTTCACCATGTGTTCCACGATGGTTTGCGCTGGATCCGGCCCGGACTCACTCACGGCTCGACTTCCGGATGCACGTTCTTGTCGGTGAATTCTAGCCGTTTCTTCAATTCCGCTGTGAGATGGATTTTACCCTGCCCGTCGACCAGCATCGCTTCGCTCAGTCCCATCTGCCCGGCGGCGGCGCGCCAACCATGTGCACCCGAGATGAACAGCGGTTTGGAATCTGCATCTGACAATACGCCGGCGTGCTCGCCGTGGGTCAGTATCGTGACGGCCTGCACGCCCTGCATCGGGTAACCGCTGCGCGGATTGATCAGATGGCAATAGCGCACGTTGCCTATCATGAAATAGCGCTGGTAGTCGCCCGAGGTGCCGATCGCCTCGCCATCGTTCAGGTCCAGCGTCGCCAGCGCGCCGGACTTGCGCGGATGCTGGATGCCGACGCGCCAGGGACGGCTGCCATGTCGGCCCAGCGCCAGCACGTTGCCACCAATGTTGATCAATGCGTTAGATATGCCCTGTTTGCGCAACAATTCTGCGGCGCGATCCAGCGCGTATCCTTTCGCGTAACCGCCCAGATCGAGTTGCACGAATTTGTTCCTGCTCTCCGCCCTGCCGCGCACGATGCTGATGTCGCTCATTTGCGGATCAGCCGCGACCCATAGCGCGACCTGCTTTTCGTCCGGTTGAACAGGCTTGAATTCGTCCGCGTGGAATCCCCACAGTTGCACCAGGCCGCCGATAGCAGGGTTGAACAACGCTTGCGATTGTTGTGAGAGCATGGTCACATCCTGCAGTATCGATACCAGTTCGGCCGAGATCGACATGCTGTCGCCCCTGGCGAACGCCGCATTCAGTTCGCTCAGCTCGCTGGGCTGCCAGGCGTGCAGCATGACGTGCAAGCGCTGAAACTCCTGCATCACCTCGCTCACCGCCTGTCTGGCCTTCGGCTCTGCTTCGCCGTATACGCTCACTTCCACCAGCGTGCCGAACACATAGCCCTGTTCCTGATACAGCGGTTCCTTGCTGTCACAGGCGCCAAGCAGCAGTACGGCAACGATCGCGCAGAAACGGGCCAGTTTAACCATCTAGCGGTTCTCGGCCGCCTCGATCTCGAGTGCAGCCGCCAACAAGGCCAGACGTGCCACCACGCCGTACGCATAAAAACGGTTGGGCGTATCGTCCGGCGCGCGATCCGGATTGGGCAGGGTGCAGTGGGTCTCGAAGGCCAGCGGCATGAAATGCATGCCCGGGGCATTGAGATTCTCATCCACGCCGCGAGTAGTATGCACCCGATAGAATCCGCCGACCACGTAGTGGTCGATCATGTACACCACCGGTTCTGCCACCGCCTCGTTGATCTGTTCGAAGGTGTATACCCCCTCCTGTATCAACACATCCGATACCGCCAGGCCTTCCTTGACCACCGCCATCTTGTTGCGCTGCTTGCGGTTCAGCCCGGTGATCTCGCTGGCGTCCTTCACCGTCATGATGCCCATGCCGTAGGTACCCGCATCGGCCTTGACGATCACGAAGGGCTCATTCTTGACCCCGTACACGGCGTATTTGGCGCGGATTTGTTGCAGCACGGTATCGACCTGCGCGGCGAGACATTCTTCACCGACACGCTCCTGAAAATTGACCTGGTCACAGGTGGCAAAATACGGGTTGATCAGCCACGGATCGATGCCGAGCAATTCGGCGAACTCGCTCGCCACCCGGTCAAAGGCGCCAAAATGCTGGGATTTGCGCCTGGTATACCAGCCCACCGAAAGCGGCGGGAATACCGATTGCTCAAGATGCTTCAATATGTCCGGCACACCGCCGGACAGATCGTTGTTGAGCAATACCACGCACGGATCGAAGTCTGCCAGCCCCAGCCGGTTTCCCTTGCGCACCAGCGGCTCCAGCGTCAATGAACTGCCGTTAGGCAGGTCGATCCGGGTGGGCTTGTTAATCTCCGGAAGCAGACTGCCGATGCGCACACGCATGCCGGCCTGCTTGAGTATTAACTCGATCTGCGCGACGTTCTGCAGATAGAACAGATTGCGCGTGTGGTTCTCCGGTATCAACAGGACACCGCGCGCTTCCGGACAGATCTTTTCCACCGCACTCTGCATCGCCAGCACACACAACGGCAGAAAGTCTGGGTTCAGGTTGTTGAAACCGCCAGGGAAAAGATTGGTGTCCACCGGCGCCAGTTTGAAGCCGCTGTTGCGCAGGTCCACCGAGCCATAAAACGGCGCGGCATGCTCAAGCCATTGCGTGCGAAACCAGTGTTCGATGGTCGGCATGGCATCCAGGAAACGCTTCTCCAGTTCCATGAGCGGGCCGGTCATTGCGGTGATGAGATGGGGAACCATGATGGCCTGTGATCGATTGACTCGTTCCATTCTAGCCGATAGCCGCGACCTGCGGATACCTCAGCCCAATTTTTGTATACCGATCCTGCGCCAGTCCGCCGGCCTCACTGTCCGCGATGATGCACAATCGCCTGCGGTACCCGGATCAGATTCTGCGACCGCTTCGAGCCGGCAAAATCCGGCGCAAAAAAACCGACTTGCGTCGGCTTTTTAAAGTGCAACGGTTGCTTATTTGTCGAGCGCCAACACGAACTTGACCAGCTCCTTGATGGCATCCTGTTTCTTGCCTGCCGCATCCTGGGCAGGCATCGGCACTTTGCCCCACACACCGCCGCCGCCCTTGGATACTTTGGCGATCAGCATCGCTTCAGCACCGGCATCACCCTTGTATTTTTTTGCAACATCCATCCAGGACGGGCCCACTTTCATTTTGTCGATCGAGTGACAGGCTGCACAACCATTCTTCTTGGCCAGATCCGGCATGTCTGCTGCCATCACGCTGCCTGCAAACACCAGTCCCGCGACTGCTGCGCTTACGATAATTGCTTTCATCATTCCTCCGTCGAATTTCCAGTTACGTTACCGTCCGAACCCAAGAATAAACTCGGTATCAAGCTATTCTCCCGCTGGCGATTCTATACTCCTCACCACGCAATAACAATGCGCTGCATGTGGTCAAACAGCCGGGCCGAAGCTGAATCATGCCCGAGACCCGAGCATGCTGCGCGGGGATAATGTAGTCGCATACCGGACACCCCGCCGGACTTGGCAACCCGAATTTACTTTTTCTGCTTGCCGCTCAGCTTGCGCATCAGTCCCATGGCCTGTTGCGGGCTAAGTTCCCGTTGCTCCGCCCGGTTGAATAATAGCCACAATACCGCACCGTTGAACAGCACGAAGATCACTTCCATATTGAGTATCGGACTGACGATGGTGAGCATGGGGCCCGCCATGAAAATAAAATAGAAGCCCTGGAAAGTCGGCAGCAATGCCCCGGTGACCGCATAGAAGAACTGGAACGGCGGAAACAGCATGACCAGGATCAGATTGCCCGCCACCAGCAGCAGTATCAAGTTTTGAAAATTGAAACGCCTCTTCCTGGGGACACCGGCTTTCGCGTCGCGAAACAGCAGCCAGACGATCCCGACATTCACCAGCAACACCACGATCTCGAGAAGCAGCACGTCGCCATTGACGACCTCATTGACACCGTCCGCGAACCGGTAATGAAAGCCTTCGAATATGAGCGCTTTGGTGTCGGTGAATGAGTAGGCATCGAATGGCGGAAACAGCCATAACAGGACAAGATTGGCCGCCCCCAGCCCCAGTGCGATTTTTTGTTTCAGGTTCAAGCTGCCCCCAAAGGCCACCGGAATATGCCCGCCGGAAAATCAGTCCGACTGCAATGACGGCTTTACATTAATGCTTGCCGGACGCGCGCCGATCGACAGTATGTCTGCGCTCGGTGAGCACCAGTCCGCCCATTTTTCCGGTAGTCAGCCAAGGCCCGTTGCTCCCGAACGGATTTGCCTTGCGACGTTCATTCCCGGCTCTCAAGTCCCCATTTCCCGGCAGCGCAATTGACTGGGTTGTTTGCAACGTCCATCACCTTCCGTCGGCACTCACAATGGCAATAAGTGCCACGTGGCCAAACACTCAGGCCACCTGAATCTACTGCCCGATTGGCCAACCACCGGTCTGAATTGCTATTTCACGCCGGTCTTTTTCGTCTCGAAGTGTCCCCGCTCCGGATGAAAGTGTCAATATGCCGGGGTAATAATGTACCGGGATGTTAAAATTGATGTCCAGAAATTTTCAAAATCTATCTTTACATGCTTTCCACCGCCAACATCACCATGCAGTTCGGGGCCAAGCCCCTGTTTGAAAATGTTTCCGTCAAATTCGGCGACGGCAATCGCTACGGCCTGATCGGCGCGAACGGTTGCGGCAAATCCACCTTCATGAAGATCCTCGGGCGCGACCTGGAGCAAACTTCCGGGGAAGTGATGCTGGACAAGAACGAACGCCTGGGCAAACTGCGCCAGGACCAGTTTGCTTACGAAGAGATGCGGGTACTGGATGTCGTGATGATGGGACATGCCGAGATGTGGGCGGCGATGGCGGAACGCGATGCGATCTATGTCAACCCCGATGCCAGCGAGGAAGACTACATGCGCGCCGCCGACCTGGAGGCGACCTTTGCCGAATACGACGGTTACACCGCCGAAGCGCGCTCCGGGGAACTGTTGCTCGGCCTGGGCATCGCCATCGATTTGCACAACGGACCGATGAGTGCCGTCGCGCCGGGTTTCAAACTGCGTGTGCTGCTGGCGCAGGCGCTGTTTTCCAACCCGGACATACTGCTGCTCGACGAACCGACCAACAATCTCGACATCAACACCATACGCTGGCTTGAAGACATCCTCAACGCGCGCAATTGCACGATGGTGATCATCTCTCACGACCGGCACTTCCTGAACAGTGTGTGCACGCACATGGCCGATCTCGATTACGGCAAGATCACCGTGTATCCGGGCAACTACAACGATTACATGCTCGCTTCGACGCAGGCGCGCGAACAGCAATCGTCGGACAATGCCAAGGCCAAGGAGAAGGTCGCCGAACTGAAGGCGTTCGTGGCGCGCTTTTCGGCGAATGCCTCCAAGGCCAAGCAGGCCACCTCGCGCGCGCGCCAGATCGACAAGATCAAGATCGAGGACATCAAACCCTCCAGCCGCCAGTATCCGTTCATACGCTTCGAATACGATGAGCGCGAAAAACTGCACCGCGTCGCCGTGGAAGTGCAGCATATGTCCAAGGGCTATGACAAGGTTCTGTTCTCCAATGTCAATTTCCGCATCGACGCGGGCGACAAAGTCGCCATCATCGGCCCGAACGGTATCGGCAAGACCACCTTGTTGCGTTGCCTTGCGGGCGACCTTGCACCGGATAACGGCACGATCAAGTGGACGGACAAAGCCAAGCCCGGCTACTACGCGCAGGACCATGCCGCCGATTTCGCCAAGGACGAGCTGATGATGGACTGGATGACTTACTGGCGCGGCCCGAGCGACGACGACCAGGTGGTGCGCGGCACACTGGGCCGTCTGCTGTTTTCCGGCGACGAGGTAAAGAAAAAAGTGAAAGTGCTTTCCGGCGGAGAGAAGGGCCGCATGTTGTTCGGCAAGCTGATGCTGCAAAAGCCCAACGTGCTGCTGATGGACGAGCCGACCAACCACATGGATATGGAGGCCATCGAATCGCTCAACACCGCGCTCGACCTGTTCAAAGGTACGTTGATCTTTGTCAGTCATGACCGTGAATTCGTTTCCTCGTTGGCGACGCGCATCATCGAGATTTCGGCCAAGGGCGTGACCGATTACCATGGCAATTACGAAGAGTATTTGCGCGACCAGGGCATGGCGTTATAAAAACCCCGACTTCCGTTTGCGCTGCGGCGGTCGACGCCGCAGAGAACAATCTGCGCGACATCCTGACCCTGTCCATCGAACACACGCCCGACCGATCCGCGGTCGTGGTCTGGGATGCGCAATGCGAACTCGCGCTTGCGCTCACCGAAGCATACCGGCGCTGTCTGCCCGGCGCGACCTTCATCGAATTTGACAGCGATACACCCGAGACAGTGCTCGCAGAATTCAGGCTGCTATCACCCGGCGACCTGGTGGTGCTGATCCAGTCCACCAGTTTTCGGCTGGACGCGTTCCGCATCCGAGTCGAGCTGTTCAAACGCTCGCTCAAAGTGATCGAACATCCGCATCTGTCACGCATGCAGGGCGAGGAAGCGCTGACCTACATAGATTCACTGGCCTATGACCCGGCCTATTTTCGCGGCGTGGGCAATGCGCTGAAATCGCGTCTCGACAACGCGCAAGTGGGGATAATCGACAGTGGCGGCGCACAACTGGTGTTCGCCTGCGGTTTCGAATCCGCCAAACTCAATGTGGGCGACTACCGCAACATGCAGAATGTCGGCGGCCAATTTCCGATCGGCGAAGTGTTCACCGAATCGAAAGATCTGGAGGAAGTGAATGGCCGTGTACGTATTTCCTTTTTTGGCGACACCTCATTTGCGGTCAACAAACCCGTGCTACCCATCACACTGGTGATCAGCAAAGGACGCGTGACCGGCACCATGGATTCCACGCCCGAGTTCGAGCAGGTGCTCGCCAATATTCGCGCCGACGAAGGTGATATCTGGGTGCGTGAACTGGGCCTGGGTCTGAACAGGGTATTCACGCAGGACAGAACGGTATGCGATATCGGCACCTTCGAACGCATGTGCGGCGTGCACCTGTCGCTCGGCGCCAAGCACGGCAGCTACAACAAACCCAATATCAGGAAAGCGACGGCAAGACATCACGTCGACGTGTTTGCCCTCACCGAATCGTTCAAGCTGGACGATGAGGTGATCTATCGCGATGGAGCATGGCAGGTTGAATATCAATAGTGCCGCCGTTTCCTGCTCCACCTGCAAAGCCTGCTGCTGCCGGCTGGAAGTGATGCTGATGGGCGACGACGATATTCCGCCCGAACTGACCGAGCAGGATCGCTGGGGCGGATGGGTGATGGCACGGCGGGAGGACGGCTGGTGCGCGGCACTGGACCGGGGCACCATGCTGTGCACGATCTACCGGCGCCGTCCGATGATCTGCCATGACTACCAGGTGGGTGACAGCGATTGCATCGAGCAAAGGCGTCAGCTCGCCCCGCAGTGACCCGGAACGATACGCGCTGCGCCGGCAATCGCGCTGCACTATGCGCAGACCACCCGGTTTCTCCCGCCCTCCTTGGCCCGATACAACGCCTCATCCGCGGAACTGACCAGTCGCTGGGCTGATTGCTTGTCACCTTCGGCGATCTTTTCCGGCAGCAAGGCCACCCCGATCGAAATGGTCACCGCCGGGATCCCGCCTGGCAACGGCTGCAAACAATGTGCTGCGATACTGGTGCGGATGCGCTCGGCGATTTCACAGGCTTGCAACAACCCGGTTTGCGGCAATAACACGACGAACTCCTCGCCGCCGTAACGCGAGATGACATCGTTGCTGCGCAACTGCAATTTGATCAGGCTCGCCACGTTGCACAACACCTCGTCACCGGCAAGGTGTCCATGGTCGTCGTTGATGCGCTTGAACTTGTCTATATCCAGGAACATACAGGCCAGCGGCTTGCGATAGCGGCGCGCATGCGCGATCTCCTCGTTGCACCGGCTTTCGAAATAACGCCGGTTGTAGACACCGGTGAGCGGATCGGTCAATCCCACCAGTTTCAGACGTTCGTGATTCAGCGCATTTTCCAGGCAGATGGAAAAGATCGCCGCCAGCTTTTCCAGGAAATCGGTGCCGCTGCCGGCAACAAATCGTTCAGGATTGACGCTGCCCAGGTTCAGGCTGCCGATCAATTCGCTCTGCCGCATCAGCGGCAACAGCACCATCGACCGACATGCGGAAGGCTGAGGGTCGAACAGGGCGCCTTGCAGCCGAACATCGTACGCTCCCAGATGGGGCTGTATCGCATGGCTTCTCAGCTTCTCCAGCAATACCAGCCCCGCCGTCCTGGTGCTATCGCGCTTTTCTGCCTCCAGAATGCGCGCGATCTCGTATTCGGGGTCGGCCAGCACCAGCGTGACCGCATCGGTGTCGCTGGCGATCTTGTAATCCTGCAAGATCATATTGATGAGTTCGGAAAGCGAACGCGTGGCGATCAAGCGCTTTTCGAACTGGTCGAAGCGGCGTAATTTCTTTTCATTGAGACGCGCCTCATCCAGCAAGACCTGAAGCTGGTGGCGCAACTGCTGGTTTTCGGTTTGCAACCTGTTATCCATCGGGTAATTCCGGCAAGGAAATGTTAGCGTGGACAGTGCCAATGCCTTCGATGCGGGCGAAAGCAGCATTGATCCGTTGCGCGATGGCGCTCACCTGGAGGGCCCGACAACAGCCCATCATACTGAAATTCTCTGTCACTTGTATTTCATTTATGCAGCATCGCCCGCCTTGGTTGGGATGCGACATTCAAAACCTGCTGCTTCGTGGTTATCCAACAGCATGGTCATTTTACGCGATGCCGGCTGCCGGCCATAACCACCCGTGATGCCTCGGGATTAGTTAGAATCGCGGCAATACGCCAAGGAGCACAACATGAGCAGTACCCGCCGCCACACCCTGACCATCTCCTGCCCCGATCGGGCCGGCATCATCGCCGCGGTGAGCGGATTCATCGCCCGGTACGGCGGTTTCATCATCGAGGCGAGCTATCACACCGAACCGGAAGCACAACAGTTCTTCATGCGCCAGGAGATCCGCGCGGACTCGCTGCCGTTCGACGCGAATGAGTTCCGCAGCCGCTTCTCCCCGCTGGCCGTCGAATTCGGTATGCGCTGGCAACTCTCCGATTCGTCACAGCGCAAACGTCTGGTGATATTGGTGAGCAAACAGGACCACTGCCTGAACGATCTGTTGCATCGCTGGCGCAGCGGCGAATTGCTGGTGGACATACCCTGCGTGATCTCCAACCATGAGGATCTGCGCAGTTTCGTCGAATGGCACGGCATACCGTTCGCCCATGTCGACATGCAGGGCGACAAGGCGGTTGCCTTCGACAGGATCGCCGCGCTGTTCGACCAGCATCGCGGCGATTGCATGGTGCTGGCGCGCTTCATGCAGATCCTTCCACCCGCCTTATGCCAGCGTTTTCCCGGGCGCATCATCAATATCCACCACAGCTTCTTGCCGTCCTTCGTTGGCGCGAAACCCTATCACCAGGCTTATCTGCGCGGCGTCAAACTGATAGGAGCGACTTGCCACTATGTCACCGACGAACTGGATGCAGGACCCATCATCGAGCAGGACACCGTGCGCATCGATCACGGCGACTCGGTGGATGATCTGGTGCGTTACGGGCGCGATATCGAGAAGACCGTACTGTCTCGCGGCCTGCGCTACCATGTCGAAGATCGCGTGCTGGTGTGCGGAAACAAGACCATCGTATTCAGATAAGCACAGCACTGTTCATGTTTGCGGGATAGCGAGTGCATATCCATGCTGCGTCAGCAAGCTACGCAGTTCCAGGACGAACTGTTACATGAGCGATGATCAGGATACGCTGCAAGCTACTCTCCGCGCTATATCCACCACTCAGCAGCAATTAGCGGGCCAAGTTGCGAACTAGTATTGCGCTGGCAGGTGTTGCGGCCGGCATCCGCCCGACCCCGGGAAAGAACAACAGGAAGCGCCATCGCAACCGGAAGGTTAGCCGTGCATGCTATTGACGCGATCGCTGCAAGTATCGCCAAGGCGAATGCCGGGGACGGAACTTAAGCTTGATTTGTGATTTAATTCACGGCAGGATACAAATTGTGTAACCGGCCCAGGTTCGTTTCCGAAATGAGTCCCATGTGCGACAGTGTTAAACTACCCGCCGGATCACCAACACCAGAAAGGAAGGCCTATAAGATGGCAGATAATGAAACAGTTGCAAGATCACCTTGTCTTGGCGATTGCAACCTCAGCGATGAAGGCGTCTGCCTGAGCTGCTTTCTCTCGTCTGAGGAAAATGATCGCTGGAATCAAGCCAGCAATCTTGAGCGCCTTGCCATGCTGGAAAATACCCGCCTACGGCAGATAGCAATTTCAGAAGGCAGGTCTATGCATGAAATCGGGGTGATTCCCCGTGATTGATTCGATTGCAGTGAACGAATCAGATATTGTCATCCCGCAAGCCTAGCTTGCGCCAATAGCATTCAATGTGACGGAAGAGTATTTCATGGCATCGACGAAACAAGTTGTACACGGAATTATTCATGCGGCGTCTTTTGCTTGCGATGAAATTGATGGGGATGCGACTGCAATCGTACAAATTCAGACAACGATGATCATCACTATCGCGTCAGAACACGGCATAGAGGTTAGCAGCGCCGCAGCAGCAGATTTGATGAATACGTTCCTCGCAACGATGGAGAGCCATCCGGTTCAAGCCAGTCGCCAATTACTGGTTGGGTGGATACCGGGAATCGAAGAAGAAGATGATGATGATTCAACGGCAGCGGCCCTTACCGAAGCGATCGGATGGACTGCCAACAGTTATTTCGAACAAACTGCGACTAAATGAAAGCTTGCTAGGCAAGAGTCATTATTGCCCGGATTCGCCTGGTCACTTGCGCTTGCAACTGTCGTTTCACAGTCCAGACCCGATGGAAAGTTTAAACATTTCAAGCCCGGTGCATCGAAGCTGACTTACCCGGAAATCGGAAGCGGGCCAGCTGCCCACAGCAGCTATTGGTGTGTGAGGTGATGTTCACAACGATGGCGGCTATCATGGGGCCGCCCTTATTTTTTGCAAAACCATGCAGATGCATTTATTGCGTGATGACTTTTTAGCTTGATAATATTCCAGGAGAATACATTGACAACGATTTCCAATTCGCCGCAGCTTCAGGTTCTTGGTCAAAAGGGTTCGGTAATGGTGGCGAATATTACCGGATCGGAAAATCCAATAGCACTACTGGATAACAAGATTCTTGAGCTGCTTACTGCTCAATGTCGCAAGGCAAAAGCGGAAGCCGTGAAATCAGGTGATGGTGCCAGCGCAGCACTCGAACTCAGTATGACGCTGGACGGTGTACTTAAGACATATGCACATATCCGGGATGAGTACTTTGACAGGATCGACATCGAACGTGAACGGGCGGAGGCTGAGAGCAGGCTGGTTGATGCGTCAATTGCGCTTCAGAAACCCCAACCCCCACAATGAGCCGACCATACGCTCATGCGAGATGTGCCATAACATGCCTCATATGAATGCCAAGCTGGGGGGGCCTGCGATAAACCTTGATCATATATGTCCTCTTTGCGGGCAGCTGAACAATTGTGCAAGAGTAAATCCGGGGGGAGCCACCAAACCGTGCTGGTGCGCAAATGTCGAGATCAGCGCGGACGCCATTGCCCTGATACCCGGGAAAATGCGGGGCAAATCCTGCATCTGTCTTCACTGCGCTTCCCTCACCAAGCCATGACCATCGCGATGAAAAACTAACCGTCGTAAGCACGAGATAGTCGCCTGGATTGCCGACGCAACCCTATGCAACTTGTTTTTCGATCATCTCTGTTTTAGACAGGTCAGGCAGTACTTCCTCGAGAGCGGGGAATCGCCTTAGTTCAGGTTTTAGCTTAGGGCCTATGTGTTTGTAAACCAGCAATGCGTGGTCACGGTAATATGCAACCAGTGGCGCTTGCGGATGAAATGCCTGCAGTAACGGCAATGCCTTCCGGTAATTTTTCCACACTTCCTCCATCGAGGATCCGCTTGAAACTTTGTAACCCAACTGTCCTCCCAGGGGCGTTTCGGCCTGCACCCAGGTTTCAACAATACCGAATTTCTTGTGGTCCTTGTTGATGGGTGATCCGGCTTCAAGTCCGAAAGGTCCACTGTGGGTAGCGTAGATGTAGTTCCTGTTTGCGTACAAGAATTTCAGGGTGTCAGCAAATTCGCTGGGTGTTTCTGTAGGGAATCCGCCAATCACGAAGACATGATTTGCAATTCCTGCCTCATGGGTATTTTTCATCACCTCCGCAACCTCTTCGACTAGCGTTCCCTTGCCCATCAAATCCAGGATGCGCTGATTGCCGCTTTCCAATCCCCACAACAGAAATTTGCACCCGGATTCGGCAATTTCCTTCAGTATGGCCGGAGTAAATGTCCTGTTGGGTTTCGAATACGCATAATAGGTAATCCCCAGTTCCGCTTCCTTGATTGCCTTCGCCAGGCGAACAAATTGCCCCGGTGCGATCATTTCATCGACGAAGGCGAAATTTCGGATTCCCTTGGCGACGAAATGCTGCAGAACTTCAATGATCGAATCCAGCGAACGCACCCGATACGTGTCCCCTGCAGAAAAATAGTGAACACAGAACGTACACTTACGCCAGTAACACCCGCGGGAGAGCAACAGAGGAATGATCGGTTCGGGTGAATAGTATTCGTTCACAGCGAGACCGCTAAAGTCAGGTATCCCAAATTGATCGATATCTTTTTGGAATACCGGCGGCTCTCTCACCAACTTGCCTGGCGATTCCCAATATACCGTTCCGGCAACGCCTCTTGGATTGCAGTCGTTACTCAACAGCTGCCTGAGCGGTT
>JBBRDZ010000008.1:0-34312 GCA_038203435.1 Burkholderiales bacterium | reverse complement strand
GGTTCTCATGCTTGTTCTCCTCTGCGGCGGCGCGGCAGCATTTTGGCTTGCTCCTTTTGCATCGTTTCGCTATCGATCAATGCTTGTACTGCGGGCGGCAAGCCGCGCTTCATCAACCATCGCTCTTCCGCTATGGAAATGAACGGGATCAGGAAGAACGAGCCGAAATAGCAGAGCGTTGCCACTTGCCCGATCAGGATGGTCTGGTTGGTCGGCGGGGTGGCACCGACATAACCCAGCACCAGCATGTTCAGCAGAAAAAGATAGAAGCCCAACTTGACCATGGGGCGGTTGCTGGCTCCGCCGGGAATCCGAGACCGGTCCAGGAACGGCATGAACGCAAACATCATCACCGACAATCCCATCGCCACCACGCCGCCGACCAGATTCGGCACCGAACGCAGGATCGCGTAGAACGGCAGGAAATACCATTCCGGCACGATGTGCGTCGGGGTCTGCATCGGGTTTGCCGGGATGTTGTTGGCGGCCTCCATCATGCTGTTCGGCATGAAGAACACAAAGCTGCAGTACAAGATCAGAAAAATGCCCAGGCCGAAAAGGTCCTTGGCGGTGAAATACGGATGGAATGGGATATTGTCTTTGGCGGCCAGATCGATGCCGCTCGGGTTGCTGCTCCTGACGGTATGCAGCGCGATCAGGTGCACGATCACCCCGCCGATGATCAGGAACGGCATCAGATAGTGCAGCGCGAAGAAGCGCGTCAGGGTCGCGTCGCCGACGCCGAAATCACCGCGCAGCCAGACCACCACCTGGTCGCCGATGAACGGCGTGGCACGGAACAGATTGGTGATCACGGTCGCGCCCCAGAACGACATCTGTCCCCACGGCAACAGATAGCCCATGAAGGCGGTCGCCATCAGCAACAGCAGCAATCCCTGTCCGGTCCACCACATCAGCTCGCGCGGCGCGCGATAGGAGCCGTAATAGAGCGTGCGCGCCATGTGGACGTAGATCACCAGGAAGAATGCCGACGCGCCGGTGGCGTGCATGAAGCGCAGCAGCCAGCCGTAGTTCACATCGCGCATGATGTGCTGGATGGAATCGAACGACAGCGTGACATCCGCCTTGTAGTGCATCGCCAGAAAGATACCCGTGGCGACCTGCAACACCAGCACGAAGCCGGCCAGAAACCCGAAATTCCACCAATAGCTGAGATTGCGCGGAGTGGGATATTCGGTCAGGTCATGTTTGACAAAGCTGGTGAGCGGAAAACGCCGGTCTATCCATGTGAGGAGTCGTTTGGGCATGGTCTTCTCCTAAGCTTCGCCGATGATGAGCTTGTCAGCCGCGATGAAATGATAGGGTGGCACCGCCAGATTTTTTGGTGCGGGACCGCGAACGACCCGGCCGCTGTCGTCATACTGGCTGCCATGACAATGACAGGTCCAGCCCGGCCCCTCCTTGTTCGGCACACAACCCAGATGTGTGCATATCCCCACCACGACCAGCCATTCCGGCTGCTTGACACGCTGGGCATCCGGCTCCGGATCGAAGCCGCCGTCGGAGGCCTGCATCGCCTTGATCTCCTCCGGCGTGCGATGCAGGATGAACACCGGCTTGCCCTGCCACGCGATGGTATGCATGCCGCCTTCGGGGATGCCGGACAGATTCACCTCGGTGGTGGCCTTGGCCAGTACATCCGAGCTCGGGTTCATGCTCGCCACAAAAGGGAAACACGCCGCCGCCGCACCGGCACCGCCCACCGCGCTGGTCACTTTGATCAAAAAGTTGCGGCGATCACCATCGTCCAGAGTATTACTGTCAGCCATTACAACCTCCCGGTCACTAGATTCAGCATGCTATTTTCCGCCGTTCTCACGAAATATGTTGAATGAATTTTCAAACTGTCAGGACACTATTTCTGCACGGTTTTTTGCAGAGCACCACGGATCGCTTCCGGTGTCTTCATGATGTTCATGAAACTGTTACTGCCCATCATGCTCAAGTCGGGAAAATCGATCGCGATGCGGAAGCGCGCATACAGCGCGTAGACCTTGTTGCCCGAGACCAGCACCTCGTAGGGCAGGTGGGCGGTCGATCTGACATCGTGGAAGTCGATCTCGCTCATGATGAATCTATCGTCCATGTATTTGTCGGCTTCTGACTGTCCTTTCAGCGCCACCCCGAACACGGTCTCCTGCTTGCCGGGCAGGTCGACGCGATACACCTTGCTGACACCGGTATTGTTGTCGCTCAGTTTATGGTCCACCGCTTGCACGGCTGCTTCGTAACTGGCGTACTCGGCCAGCACGCTGGGCTCGTCGAAGTATTCCATACCGAGCATGTAATGGTATTTGCGCGCCGCCCTGGCGGTCATGCCCCTGGCAGAGCCGTATGCTTCGATGTTGCCCAGCGCGCCGCCCAGTTTCGCGGCAACGCCGGCCAGATCGCCCTGCATGCGGTACACATTCGCCATGTACACCGGATTGGTGTAGCTCACCTGCACCTCATCGTTGACTTTGGTGATCGCGATCCTTTGCACCGCGCCGAAGCCGCCGTGCTCTGAGGCGGCCGCATTGGCTTTCAGCGCGTCGCTGGTCACGACCAGGATATCCGCATCCGGATAGGGCGAATAATCGCCGACCACGGAAAATCCGGCCGCAGTCAGTGCAGCCTTGGCCTGTACGGCCTTGTCAGCCACCGTCCCGGCTCCCTTCGACGCCAGCACAAACGGTTTGAGCAGTTCGTCTTCCGCTTTTGCATTGCCGACGCTGAACAACAACAAGGCTGACAACAAGATGCTTTTGAGTACCGGATTTTCCATGATGATCTCCGTGAAGGATGGTTGGATTGCGGATGACGGACTGTTATCAAGTTTTCGGATTGACGGGATTGAACCAGGACAGTTTCTTCCTGAGCGTGACGACCCCGCCGACGATGATCAGGGTAGGCGCATGCAGATTCTCGCGCAACGCGGTCGCCGCCAGCGTCGCCAGCGTGCCGGTGATGACGCGCTGGTTCTGTGTGGTGCCCTGTTGCACGATCGCGGCCGGCGTGCTGTCCGGCAAGCCATGCGCGACCAGTTCGCTGCACAGTGTCTCCAGCCCGTGCAGTCCCATGTACACCACGATGGTCTGTTTCGGGCGCGCCAGCGCATCCCAGTCCAGATCCATGCTGCCGTCCTTGAGGTGGCCGGTGACGAATATGCAGGATTGCGCATGATCGCGGTGCGTGAGCGGGATGCCCGCATAGGCAGCCACACCGGATGCCGCGGTGATGCCCGGTACGACCTGGAACGGAATGCCATTGGCTGACAATTTCTCGATCTCCTCGCCGCCGCGACCGAAGATGAACGGGTCGCCACCCTTCAGGCGCAACACGCGCTGGCCGGTCTTGGCCAGCCTCACCAGCAAATCATTGATCTGTTCCTGCGGCATGGTGTGATCGGCGCGCTTCTTGCCGACGTAGATGCGCTGCGCGTCGCGCCGCGTCATGTCGAGTATCGGCTTGGAAACCAGATTGTCGTAGACCACCACGTCGGCCTTCTGCATCAGGCGCAACGCGCGGAAGGTCAGCAGGTCCGGATCGCCGGGACCGGCGCCGACCAGATACACTTCGCCGTGCAGGGTGTTGTCCTCGTCCGTCAGCATTTGCCGGAATATCGTCTCGGCACCGTGCTCATCGCCGGCCAGCACTTTTTCGGCGACCACGCTGTCCAGTGCGTTCTCCCAGAAGATGCGGCGTTTGGCCGGATGGGTGACGCGCTGTTTGACCATTTCGCGAAAGCGCTCGGCAAAGGCGGCAAGGCGGCTGTAGTTTTGCGGGATCATGGATTCCAGTTTGCCGCGCATGATGCGCGTCAGCACCGGGGATGCACCGCCGCTGGAGAATGCCACCATCAGCGGCGATCGGTCCATGATGGCCGGCATGATGAAGCTGCACAATTCGGGATCGTCCACCACATTCACCGGGATGTTGCGCGCATGCGCCGCTTCGGACACCTGGCGATTGACGCTGCGATCACTGGTCGCCGCGATGACCAGGCTCACACCGTCGAGATGCTGTGCCTCGAATCGCGCAACGACGGCGCTGACGCGCTGTCGGGCAGCCAGTCCGGCAGCGATCTGCGGCGCGACCACGCGCACCTGCGCACCGGCTTCCAGCAATACGCCCGCCTTGCGCGTACCGACCTCGCCGCCGCCGACCACCAGGCACAATTTGTTGCGGACATCGGCAAAGATCGGCAGATAGTCCATCGTTACTGCACCGCTTTCAGGATCAGCGGCACCAGCGCCTGCGGCAGGCTGACCTTGCCGGAAAGCGCGAAGTCATGCGCGCGTTTCGACATCTTCTCCCAGGTCTTGCGGATGATCGGTATCCATTTCGCTTCGTCGTATTCCGGATGCTGCGCAACGAAGCCGGTCAGGTAATGTTCTAGGAATACCAGGTCGACCACATCTTCCATCAGTTGCGTCTCGTCGTTGACCTTCAGACCCTTCTTGCCGACGATCTTCTTGACGCGTTCTATCAACTCGTCGTCATAACCCGCCTGCTTCATCAGGCTCCCGGCCGTGTCGGCGTGGAACTTGTACAGGCCGGTGCGCCATTGCAGATAGCCCGGCTTGTCCATCGGGTAGTTGCTGCGCGGCGTCTTCCAGCGCTGGATGTGCTGTGCGCGCACCGCAAGCTTGACCGCCTCGGATGCATCCGGGGCATAGCGCTCCTGCATCTCGCTCATGCGCTGCGCATACAGCAGTTCCTTGGGAAATTCCTTGCCGTCGACCATCTCCTTGTTGGGATCCTGCATATTGGCCTGGTCGAAGGCGACGATGGCTGCTTGAAATCTTTGCTGTGTCATAGTTTGTTTAGTTTGCCAAGTGCCGATACAGGATTTTTGTTTTGTTCCGCGTGTTGCCGGATGAATGCGACAAAGCGGGTCGCCCAGTAGCAGCTGCCAATGGTGCGCAGATGGGTATAGGATGCCAGCAGATTATTTTGTATCAGACCGTCCCGCTCGCCGTCTATGCCGTAGCCGCGCTCGACATGGTAAGCGAAGCGTGTGTCGGGTGGAAGGTTGTGCAGGCTGGAATAGTGGAATTCGTGTGCCTTGATCTGTTTTGCCGGCGCATTCGGGCGCGGCCACGGATGGTCCTGATCTTCCTTGAGGTGCACATAGCCGCGTCCGATGGGCTGGTCGTGCATCTTCACATCGCCAGGGATCGCACCGACCATCTGATAGTTGCGCCCCTGATAGTCGATGCCGCGCGACAGATACATCAATCCGCCGCATTCCGCATAGGCCGGCATGCCGTCGTCCAGGGCCTGCTTGATGTGGGCGCGCAGCGAACTGTTGGCTTCCAGTTGCGCGGCACAGGTCTCCGGAAAACCGCCGCCGATATACAACGCATCGACCTTGGGCAGCTGCGCATCGCGCAGCGTGTCGAACGGCACCAGATCGGCGCCCGCCGTTGCCAGCGCTTCCAGGTCGTCGGCATAGTAGAAACCGAAGGCGCGGTCGCGCGCGATGCCGATGCGCACCCTGTCGCCACGCGACAGTGCACTGACCTCGGCTTTGTGCGGAACGCTCAGCGGCGCTTTTTGCGACAGCGCGAGCAGCCTGTCCAGATCGACCTGTTCGGCGATCGCTTCGCCGATCTGTTTGATCTTGGCCGTGGCGACATGGGATTCATTGCTGGGCATCAGCCCGAGATGACGTTCAACGATGCTGAGCCGCTCGTCGTGATGGATCGCGCCGATCACCGGCACATCGGTATAGTGTTCGATGACGCTGCGCAACTTGGCTTCGTGGCGGCTGCCACCCAGATTATTGAGTATCACCCCGGCGATGTTGACGTCGCGGTCGAACGCCTGATAACCGAGGATCAGCGGCGCAATGCCGCGTGTCATGCCGCGCGCATCGATCACCAGAAATACCGGCAGGTCGAGCAGGATCGCCAGCGCCGCGTTGCTGTTGCTGCCGTCCAGCGCGAGTCCGTCATACAGCCCCTTGTTGCCCTCGACCAGATTGACTTCCGCGCTGTGGCGGGCGAAGGTGGCGACGACATCGTCGCGTTCCATCAGGTACAGATCGAGATTGCGGCAGGGCCGATTTGATGAACCTTGGCCGGCCGCCAGGCTGAGCCACATCGGATCGATGTAATCGGGGCCCTTCTTGTAAGGCTGGACGATGTGTCCGCGGTTCTTCAACGCGGCACACAAACCTATGCTGACCATCGTCTTGCCGGATGATTTGTGCGCCGCGGAAATCAGCATGCGGTGGTTCATGGCAGCTTTAATCGCTTGCCCTCTCAACTACAGCAAACGGTTTGTCTTGCGGTACGAAATTCAACGCGCGGACACCGATGGTGGTAATCAGGAAAGCAATGGCCAAACCGCCGAATCCCAGCATGAATTCCCAATGGGTTGGGTGATACAAGCTGATCTGCCCGTCGCCAAAACTGCTCTTGACTTCGTAACCCGGGAAGATATCGAGCGGGAAAGCCTGCCCGCCGATGATGAACACGTAAAGCATGGCGAATGCGCCGAGTATGGTGAGTATCGATGCGATCAGCACGCTGCGGGGTCCGTTCAAGCCCGGCGCGTAGATCAGCAATAGCGGCAGTGCGCTGCCCAGCAGGACATAGCCGACCCAGAACAGCCACGGATAGATGCCGCCGGTAACCAGTATGAAGTGTTCGAATGAGGCATGTCGCGCAAAATACAGGTTGGTGAGATGGTAGACCGCGACCAGATAAAGTGTGCCCAGCAAGAAGATGCCGAGCAGATTTTTCATGCGGATCAGCAACACCGGATCCTGTATCTTGCCGTTCCATTTGTACATCGCCGACTGCACCACAAAGTACACCGCCAGCCCCCAGGTGAACGACATGACCAGGAACATCGGCGGCAGGATCGCCGAACCGTAAGCCTGACGTGCAACCAGGAAGGCAAAGATCAATCCGGTGCCGGTGGTCAGCAGAATGCGCCAGGTGAACACGACGATGCCGACGGACTTGATCCACGGGTTCATGCGCCGTTCCAGCAAGGTCCACATATACAGCGCAACGAATGTAAAAAGCCCGCTGTACAGCGGGATGTTCCAGGCAAATACCGAGGTCAGATTGAGATGGGTCGCGGCGATGATGATACGGTCGGGGCGGCCCAGGTCCAGCATGAGCACGAACAGCCCACCCGCCAGCAACGCGATCGAGAGCATCCCGGCCAGCGGCGCGCGCCCCTTGTAGGCGGCTTTGCCGAACACAGAACCGATGGAGGCGATGTTGAGTACGCCTGAAGCAGCGACGATCATGAAAATGGCAAATACGTGCGGCATACCCCAGACGATCTGGTTGTTCATACCGGTGATGACATGGCCATGATCTTCCATCGTGTGTGCGGCATACAGCCCCGCCAGCAATACCAAAACACCCACTGCGATCAATGCATAAAAATACAGGGGTTCGTTTCTATTGTATCTTTGTATCTGCACGTTATATTCCCTGATAACGGATGCCGGTATTCAATCCCAGGTCAGCGCGGATTTGGATCGAAGCCACCGCGCGGATCTTCCTGGAAATTTCACTCTCCGGATCATTGAGATTGCCGAACAGGATGGATTTGTTCGGGCAGGCCTCGGCACAGGCGGGTTGCTGGCCTTTATCGACGCGATGCACGCACATCGTGCAGCTTTCCACGGTGCCCTTGCCGCGCGGCACATCGGGCTTCTGGTCATGCAACGGTTCGTGCACGAAGGAACGCGCCTTGTACGGGCAGGCCATCATGCAATAACGGCAACCGATGCAGGTATGCTTGTCGACCAGCACGATGCCGTCGGCGCGTTTGAATGAGGCCCCGGTAGGGCAGACATCGACGCACGGAGGCTCTTCGCAATGCTGGCACATCATCGGCAGCGACACTTCGCGCCCGCCGCGCATGTCCTTGAGCTCGATCTTGCGCATCCACTGCGAGTCTGTCGGGCTCAGGCCGCCGGACAGGCCGTTTTCCTTGTTGCACGCATTCACGCAATCGTTGCAACCGTCCGCACAATTCGCGGTGTCGATCAGCATGCCCCAGCGCACCTTGTTCGACACAGCCTCCGACTTGCCATGCGCCATGTCAAACAGCAGTATGCCCGGCGCGATCGCGACGGCAGCCGCACCGACCGAGGTTTTCAGGAATTGCCTGCGATGCGTATTGGTGTCGCTCATATCAATGCTCTTTCTCCACCAAAGCGGAACTGCGTTTACTGGCATGACATTCGAAGCAATCGATCTTGACCGCTTCAAAGGCGTGGCAGCCCTGGCAGAAACTGTCGTTGCGTCCGATCACGCTGTTGTCTACGGTACTGGCATGGCACTCGATGCAATTTTTCAGACTGTACTTCCCGTCGCGTATGCCCTGATGTACGGTCTCGTCGCGCTGCTTGAACAGCACCTTCATGTGGTTCACGCGCATCCACTGCGGATCAGCCACGCACTGTCCGCCTTTGCCGATATCGAGCTTGGGCATGCCATAGCTCTCCGTCGCATACGCAGATGCACCTATGCAGAGCGTCGTCAGCAGCGCGATCAGTTTTAACATGTTATTACTCGTCCGCCTGTCTTACTCGCCTAGGCCCATCTGGATGTATCCCGTCGGACACACATCCGCACAGATATGACAGCCGATGCACTTGTTGTAATCGGTATCGACATAGCGCCCCAGCGTGGCCTGGTTCTTCTTGACGCGGAACACCGCGGTTTGCGGACAGTACACCACGCAGTTGTCGCATTCGAAACACATGCCGCAGCTCATGCAGCGCTTCGCTTCCGCAACCGCCTCCGGCTCGGCGAGCACGCCCAGCCTGTCCTGGAAATTTCCCAGCGCGGATTCCTTGCTCAGGGTGATCACGTTGCGTTTGTTGCGTGCAACGATGGAGAAGTGCCCGAGGAACAGTTTGTCGTGCGGGATCACGTAACGGTCGGAACGGTTGTCGAAGTTGTGTACTGCGACGTTGGAACTGTCGGTGCCGCGCAAAGGTTCATGTGTTTCTTTGACTTCCAGGCCTTTTTCCATCATCTTGCGCATCAGGTCGAACTGGTGTGCATCGATCTTGGGACGTTTTTCCAGGTCCTTGCCGAGCAGAAAATTGTGTATGCCGTCCGCGGCGATGGAGCCATGGCCGATCGCGGTGGTCAACAGATGCGGACGGATGATATCGCCGCCGGCGAACACGCCCTGCTGTCCGGCAACCAGATAGTTGCGATCGGTGGAGATCGCACCCTTGCCGTTGTTGAATTCTTCCAGGCCGGTAAAGTCCACTGCCTGGCCGATCGCGGACACGATCAGGTCGGCGGGAATATCTTCCTCGCTGCCTTCGACATTCTTGATCTCCAGTTTGCCGCCGGCCAGCTTGGCCTCGCACTGGATGACGCGCAATGCGGTAGCGCGTCCGTCGGCGCCGCGCACGATGCCGATCGGCGCCAAACCGCCGCGTATCGCGATGCCTTCCGCCAGCGCCTGCTCGATCTCGTGTTTGTTCGCCTGCATCTTGTCGATCGCGAAGATCGAAGTCAACGTCACCTCTGCGCCCTGCTTGGCCGAGATCTCGGCCACATCGTGCGCGATCTGGCCTGCGATGGCCTGCTCGAAATCGGTCGGTTTGGATTCCTCGAGATGGCCGAGACGGCGCGCCACCGTGGCCACGTCGATCGAGGTATCACCGCCGCCGACCACCACCACGCGTTTGCCTACATGCTGCAGACGACCGTCATTGAAGGCTTTCAGGAATGCAGTGGCCGTCACCACATTGGGTGCCGCGCTGTCGGCAATGGGCAAGGCGCGACCGGCCTGCGCACCCATGCCGAGGAATACCGCATCGAAGTCCTTGCGGATCTGTTCCAGCGTGATGTCTGTGCCCACGCGGCATTTCAACTTCGTCTTCACGCCCAGGTCGAGGATGCGCTGTATTTCCGCATCCAGCACTTCGCGCGGGGTACGGAAACCCGGAATGCCGTAACGCATCATGCCGCCGAGATGCTCGTGTTCGTCGAACACGGTGACTTCATGCCCTTTCAGGGTGAGCTGGTAGGCGCAGGACAGACTGGCCGGGCCGCCGCCGATGACTGCCACTTTCTTTCCGGTTGGCTTTGCATCGGTGTGATAGGCGAGATTGTTGCTGATGCCGTATTCGCCGAGAAAATGTTCCACCGAATTGATGCCGACATGATCTTCCAGCGCGTTGCGGTTGCAGCCGGTCTCGCACGGTGCCGGGCAAACCCGGCCCATCACCGACGGACACGGATTGGCCTCGGTCAAACGGCGGAATGCATATTCCTGCCAGGGCAAGGCCGGTTTTCCATCTGCGCCGACGGGCGGTTTCTCGGTGCCGCGCGCGATGGCCAGATAACCGCGGATATCCTCACCGGCCGGGCAGCTGCCCTGGCACGGCGGTGTAGACTGGATGTAGGTCGGGCACTTGTGCGTAAAGCTCGCCTGCATGATCTTTTCACTCAGGCGGCCAACCTTGTTGTCACCATCTTTGTATCGACGGAATGTGATTTTTTGAGTCGTTTCAGTTGTTGATGACATGACCTGCCTCCAGTAACAAAGTTATTTAGCACCCAGCCTGATCGCGTTGCTGACCAACTGGTGTACACCGCCAACCATTCTTCTATCGAATCCGTATATGGGCATGGTCTTGCTGAACTGCGTTTTGCATATCGCGCAAATGACCGCCAGAAAATTGACTCCGTGTTCGTCCACGACCTGCTGCAACACTTCCATGCGCGGCAGTGCGCCCTTCACGCGCAGTTCCATCAGGTCATCGGTCAGCAGCCCGCCGCCCCCTCCGCAGCAGAAAGTCTTTTCGTGTGTGGTGCTCGGATCCATTTCGACGAAATGATTGGCCACCGATTTGATGACGTTGCGCGGGATGTCGAACTGGCCGCCCGGATAGCCGCCCATGCTCGAACCGCGCGCCACGTTGCAGGAGTCATGGAAAGTGATGATGTGTTTGTCGTTGGCTTCCTTGTCGAAAGCCAGTGCGCCGCGCTCGATCATGTCCCAGGTGAATTCGCAAATATGGGTGGGCTGCTTGTAACGGTGATCGAGCTGCTTTTGCAGCATCCGGGCGAACTGGTCGTCCGGGTCGGCACCGTCGCCGACGCCGCACAGGGTATTCCAGAAACTGTAGGCGACCCGCCAGGCATGGCCGCATTCGCCGACCACGATACGCTTGACGCCCAGCTCGAGCGCGGCCTCGCGGATGCGCAATGCCACCTTGCGCAATTGCTCATAATTGCCGATGAACATGCCGAAATTGGCTGCTTCCGAAGACATCGACGACAGCGTCCAGGAGGTGCCCGTCGCGTGGAACACCTTGGCATAACCGATCAGGCTGTCGATATGCGGCTCGGCAAAAAAATCTGCGGATGGGGTGATCAGCAGGACTTCGGCGCCTTTCACATCGATCGGGAAGCGTATGTCCAGCCCGGTGTCCTCTTTGACATCTTCTTCCAATCCTTCCATCGTATCCCTGAGTGCAGGTCCGGGCAGGCCGAGGTTATTGCCGATCTTGTGCACCTTGCCAATGATCTCGATGTCGTATTTCTGCCCATAGCCCACGGAATCGAGGATATCGCGCGCCGCCATGGTGACTTCGGCGGTATCGATGCCGTACGGGCAGAACACCGAGCAGCGCCGGCATTCGGAACATTGGTGAAAATAGTTGTGCCACTCGTCCAGCACTTCACGGGTCAGGTCGCGCGCGCCGACCAGTTTGGGGAATAATTTCCCCGGCAAGGTGAAATAGCGGCGGTACACGCTGCGCATCAGATCCTGGCGCGCCACCGGCATGTTCTTCGGGTCCTGGGTGCCGATGAAGTAATGACACTTGTCCGAACAGGCGCCGCAATGCACGCAGGCGTCCATGTATACCTTCAGCGAGCGGTATTTGCCGAGCAGGTCGCCCATCTTGGCGATCGCCTTGTCATGCCAGTCGTCCACCAGTTTGCCGGGAAAACCCAGCGCTTCATTCATCTTTTCGCCGGAAACATAGGGACCGCTGCCTTCCATCGCACCCGGTTTCAATGCCGGGATGATGGGGATGACGCGATACGCCGGCGCAGTGATATCCGCCATGCTATTTCTCCGCTTCCAGTTTTCTCGCCCAGGCCGCGATATGGCGTTTCTCGCGCGGGTTGTCCACCTGGTTGCGGCTCGGCGAGAAGAACAATCCGGGGGCATGCAACAGCTTGCTGATCGGGAAGATCATCATCAGCACCGCGACCAGCGACAAGTGCACATACAAGCCGATGTTGGCAGGCAAAGGTTGCAAATTGAAATGCATCAGCCCAAGCATGAAACCCTTGACCGCGATCACGTCGCCATGCACGACAAAGCGCATCGTCAGTCCGGACAGTCCGATCACCAGGAACAGCACCAGCATCAAATGATCGGAGGGTGTGGAGATGTAGCGGATGCGTTCGACGAAGATGCGCCGCGCCCACAGTCCCGCGACGCCGAGCACCATGGTGATGCCGGCGTACATGCCGAACGGCTGGAGCAACACCACCCAGGACCAGACCGGTTCGGTGAAGTAGCGCAAGTGGCGCAACAACACCAGCGCCAGGCTGGCATGGAACAGCCAACCCAAACCCCAGGTCCACAGGTTCGCCTTGAACAGACTCTCGAACAGGAACACCTCGCGCATCATGCGCAATACCACACCGCCGCTGGTCATCGGTGCCGGGGTAGTGGGTATCTTGAGCGGCGCCGGCGTGCGGGTATAGATGCTGATACGGTAAAACGTGCCGACGACTAACACCAGGGTGGCAAAGTAGAACAGGATTGCGAACAGGGTGTTCATCGCGGGTCAGATCCGGGATGTCCGGATCAGACGCAGCCGGTGGGCTTGGGCAATCCGGCGATCTTGCAAGCCTGCTTGCCGGGACCATAGGGGAACAGGCCGTACAGATATTCGCTGTTGCCCTTGTCGGCACCAAGCTTCTTGCCGATCGCCTTGGTCAGCACGCGCACCGCGGGAGCGATCTGGTATTACTCGAAATATTCGCGCAGGAAATTGATTACTTCCCAGTGCTGGTCGGTCATGTCGACGCTTTCGGTCTTGGCGATGTATTCGGCGATGTCCTTGTTCCAGTCAGCCAGATTGACCAGGTAACCTTCCTCGTCGGTTTCGTATGTTTTGCCTTCGACTTCGATGTTGGCCATGATGATTCTCCTTGATTGATGAAAGTTAAAGCCAGGATTGGCAGTTGCTGTTGGTAGTGGTGAGTTCGACGAAACCGCTGTAGTCCACCGGTACGATACCCGCGATGATGCGATCGCCCAGTCCGCGCGCGTCCAGATCGGGCTGCAGGACATACAGTTTGAAGCGCCCCATCGCATCGCGCACCTTGGCCTCGAATGCATTGCCGGCCGTGGCGGCGTAGACCGCATCCTCGATCAGCAGGATATCGCCCGATTGGGCGATGCGCAGACAACTGTCCAGAGAACTGTTGCTGAGCGGCGATTTGTTGATTATGTGCAGCATCTGGTGCTTCTCCCTATAACCAGCGACTTGGCTGGCGTAGTTGGACAGCCTAGTCGAATGGATATAACCAACCACTTGTCAACCGTACTCTGGTTGCGTAGTGGGATGGCTAGTTGTTTTATCAGTAGTTTCATCAGAAACTCAAGACCACGTCTTGCTGATTCATCAATTCACCCATTTCCTTGCTGCCCAGCACGATGACATCCACCAGCAGGTCTGCCTCGGTCAGTCCGCGTGCAGCCAGGGATTCCTTCTCGACATAGAGTTTTTCCACATCGTACCCCTCCAGCGCGCGATAGGCAGGCGAGAAGTTCTTGGTCTCGATGCCTTTTGTCTGCTGGCCCTTCTTCAGTTGATAGACGCCATCATCGACAAACGCCAGCGACACATCCTGGTCGAATGCCGCGGTGATCAGCACCACTTCCAGGGACTCGAGCGCATAAATCGTGCCGTAGGGTGCCTTGCGATTGACGAACAAGAATTTCTTGACGCTGGATTCTTCGCTCATGCCAGTCACCCCTAATCGCCGAACACGACGGTACGGTCGGTCTGGATACCCGCTTCGACCAGCTGGCCCAGACCGGAGATACGGAAGCCGGATGCCAGATTCTCTTCCTTGATCCCGCGCCGCAGTGCCGCCGCCACACACACCACCAGATCCACGCCGTGTTCTTCGGCCAGCTTGCCCCAGCGATTCACGATATGCCGGTCGTCCTGCGGTGGCTCGGTCAATTTCGACGCGTTGTTCACGCCATCATGGTAGAAAAACACGCGCCACACCTCGTGGCCCTTGGCGATCGCCGCCTTGCAGAACAGATAGGCGGAATCGCTGGCCTGATGCTGGTAAGGGCCTTCGTTTACGACAATACCGAATTTCATGCGACCGACTCCAGGTTAAAAGCGAATATGCGTTGAAGCATTGAAGGTAGAACGCGAACCGCGCCAATCGTCAATCAGATACTTGGTGAAAGGCAATTCGGTCTTCTCGAAGAAACGCGGCCAGCCGATACGATCGATCCAGTCCGCCATGCGCTCCCAGGGACGCGCATCATCCTTGTACACATGCAGGATGCGCTTGACCACTTCGTTGACCTCGGGCCATCTGGGCGGATTATTGGGCAACCCGGATGCAACCATCTTCATGAAGGTCGGCTTGCCGCGCGCGTTGGAATTCTTGCCGCCCACCCAGATCGCCAGCTTGGAATACTCCGGATCGTTGATCTGCATCGGCGGGCAGGGTGGATAGCAGGCACCGCAGCACATGCACTTGGTCTCATCGATCTCCAGCGATGGCTTGCCGTTCACCATCGCCGGGCGGATCGCCGCCACCGGGCAACGCGCCACGACGGTAGGACGCTCGCACACATTGGCGACCAGATCATGATTGATCACCGGCGGCTTGGTATGCTGCACGATGATCGCCAGATCGGCCTGACCGCCGCAGTTGATCTCGCAGCAGGAGGTCGACAGGTGCACGCGGTTGGGCATCTCTTCGCGCTTGAATTCGACGATCAGATCGTCCATCAATGCCTTGACCACGCCGGACGCATCGGTACCGGGAATGTCGCAATGCAGCCAGCCCTGGGTGTGCGCGATCATCGAGATCGAGTTGCCGGTGCCACCCACCGGGAAGCCGTGCTTCTCCAGTTCGGCGATCAGCGGGGCGACCTTCTCCTCTTTGGAGACCATGTATTCGATGTTGGAACGGATCGTGAAACGCACATGGCCTTCCGCATACTTGTCGGCGATATCGCACAACAGGCGGATGGTACCCACGTCCATCTGCCGCTGCGTGCCGGCGCGTATCGTCCAGATCTGGTCACCGCTGTGTGCCACATGACGCAGCACGCCGGGGCGAGGACGGTCGTGATATTTCCAGGTGCCGTAGTTCTTCACCATCAGCGGATGAAGATACTTTTTGTTGTCCGGCACGCCGGTTTCTTTTGGCTTGCGCTTTGCGGCTGGCTTCTCTTGAACTGCTTGGTTCATTTTATATCTCCTCAGGCGGCTTGCTTCTTGGCGGCATTGATCTTGGCGACTTCCTCATCCCAGCCGTCGGTACGCACATAGGGATTGGTGCGTGGCGTGGAGACCATGTTCGCGTCGACTTCGACTTCGACGCCTTCAAGGAAATTGATCAGGCCGATACGCTCGATCATCTCGCCGGTACGCTCGTGTTCCAGCGCGTTTTCCGCGAAAAAGTCGATGGTGCGCTGTGCCAGATCCACCAGCTTCTGCACTTCTTCTTCGGTATCCAGCTTCATGAACGGGATGATCACCGAGCCCATCAATCCGCCGATCTTCAGCGTGCTCTTGCCGCCGACCAGTATGCTGGCACCCTTGTCCTTACCGGGAGCCAAAGCGCCGGTCATCACGTTGATGCAGTGCATGCAGCGCACGCAATCGTGGTTGTCGATCTCGATCGCGTGAGTATCATTGATGGCAACACTGGTGATGCTTGCGCCTTTTTTAACTTTCTTGATCTCTTTGAGCTGGAAGGTCTTGGTCGGACAACGCGCAACCACATCGTTCACCAACTCTTCCATGCCATGCTTGGCGAGCCATTTCTTTGCCAGCGCTTCATCTGTGCGGATGTTGTCGCGCCAGGTTCCGATCACTGCCATGTCGGCACGCTGCACAGAATTCATGCAGTCATTCGGACAACCGGAGAACTTGAATTTGAATTTGTAAGGCAATGAAGGACGGTGAATATCGTCCAGAAATGTATTGAGCACACTACGTTGAGTACTGGCTTCATCGTAGCAAGACTGCTCACAACGCGCCGCGCCCACACAAGACATCGAGGTACGCACCGCCGGTCCCGCGCCACCAAGGTCGAAACCCATCTCATTGATCTCGTCGAATGCCTTTTGCACGTTCTCGGTGGTCGCGCCCTGGAACATGATGTCGCCGGACTGGCCGTGGAAAGCGATCAGGCCCGAGCCATGCTTTTCCCAGATGTCGCAAAATTGGCGCAGGGTATCGGTATCGTAGTGCATGCCCGGAGGAGGCATCACGCGCAGCGTGTGAAATTCGGTGCAATCTTCGTAAACCGCTTTGCCGTTCTCATCCTTGAGTTCGGTAAAACGCGGGATGATGCCACCGCCATAACCAAACACGCCCACCGTACCACCCTTCCAGTACCCCTTCTTGGTCCGGTATGAAGTCTCAAGTTGTCCCAGCAGATCGACGACGTAGTCCTTGTTCTTGGCCAACTCTTTCAGGCCGGTCACAAAACTGGGCCATGGACCATCCTCAAGCTGATCCAGGTTTGGGGTATCATGCATTTTCTTAGCCATAACGATTCTCCTAATTAGTCGCGATGCCTGGGAATACTGCTGGCAATCGGTTCAATGACCCGGCAGAGGCGGGAACCTGTAATCTGTCAAACAGTACCGAACTTCCGGCCTGCCCATATCTCTCAGTGTATTAGAATACTACGATATATCAGCGGCCCCATTCCATCACCCTTAGCGGTTATGTTCTATAACCCTTAAGGGTAGTGCTTCACTTCCCCCAGTAGTATTTCAATATCAAGCACATTGACGATAGACTTGCTTATATTCTTACGCGTTCAGAATGCACCGAACGAGTACCGTCATTTATCCCGACCGAGGGCGACTGCAATGACACAACTGCGCGAATTGGCGAAATTCAAGGTCCCTTTAGGGAGCCAGGAAATCGAACTGCACCAGATAGATCACGTCGAAGGTGGAATGAGCCTGCTGCGCATTCGTATCCGCGAAGGCAAGCGCTTCACGATCTTCGATATCGATCCCGGCACAGCCCGGGAATGGGCCGTCGCGATGCAACACTGGGCAGACAGCCAACAACTTGCAGCAACGGACTGACCATGACTGGCAACAATGACCACGACATGCTTGACCTGGTGTTCGATCTCGAGGGCGGTACCCTGCCCGCCTCGTATCGTTACGCGCTGTGGGCTGCGCTATCGCGCCAGCTGCCCCGCTTAGTCGACGAACAGCGGATTGGAGTACTGCCGTTACGCTCGTCCGTCAACAGCCAGGGCATGCTGCTGGCCAAACGCGCCAAGCTGACGATACGCATGCCGGCAGCGCTGGCCGAGTCTGCCGCGGCCGGTTTGACCGGACGGCAACTCGATATCGATGGCAGTACGCTGTACTTAGGGGGTGCGAAGCAACGTTCGATACAGCCCTACCCCACGATACATGCCCAGTTGGTCACCGGCGCCGAAGATGAAGTGCTGTTCGTCGCGGACATCAACAGGCAGCTGGCCGGGTTGGGCGTCAGCGGAAAATTGATCTGCGGCAAACGCGTCAACGTCAACGGCGGTGCCAGGACCATACACGGTTACAGCCTGGTGTTGCACGACCTGAAGCCCGAAGCGTCCCTGCAATTGCAATATACCGGGCTGGGCGATGATCGTCGATTTGGCTGCGGTATTTTTGTTCCGTACAAAGTCATCACCGGCTTGAGCGAAGATTAGTTATTTGTTCCCTTATATTTAACGGAGGTCAGACATGGGCTATACAGTTGCAGGCAATGAAATTGAAACCGACGCGGATGGCTACCTGCTGGAGCCAGACTACAGCGATGAAATCGTCAACGTCATCGCGGCGGCAGAAGGAATTGCGCTGACGCCCAAACACTGGGAAGTCGTCAATTTCATGCGCGATCAGTTTCGCGAACACGGACACACGCCCAATTTCCGCAATATGCTGAAAGGGGTCAATGAATTCTGGCCGGAAGCGGACAGCAAAGCGCTGTATGATTTATTCCCGACCGGACCGGCCAAACAAGGCGCAAAAGTTGCCGGACTGCCGCAACCCTATGGCAAGGGCGGGTATTGAACGGCGCCGTTTCAGCTTTCTACAGGACATTCAAAATGAGCACTCAAGAGTTGCACGCCATCATCAAACTGGATATGCGCGGTCTGACCTGCCCCGCCCCCCTGATCGGCGCCAAGCGCGTGGTCGACGATCTGAAAAAGGAACAGGTACTGTTGCTGATATCGGATTGCCCCGGCACCAAGGACGATCTGTTCTCATGGGCGGAACAGACCCACAACAAGGTACTCAAGACCGAGGCGATGCCGGACGGCGGCACCGGCTATTACGTGATGAAAGGCCAGGGCGTAGCGCCCAAGGCCAATGCCACACTCGACATCCGCGGTGTGCATTGCCCGGGACCGATCGTGGAAGCCAAAAAACTGCTGAACGGAATGAATTCCGGCGAGATCCTCAAGCTCGTCAGCAACTGCCCCGGCATACGCTCGGATATTGTCGGTTGGGCGAGCACGACCGGTGTGAAGATCGTCAGCACGGTCGAGGTCGCCGCAGGAGAATATGAATTCTTCCTGCAAAAAGGCTGAGCGCAAGCGCTGCCTGATTCAACATGCGCATCAAAAGCCAGTGGTTCAAAAGCGACCGCCAGAAGACCCCACAAGATGTTGCGGGCGCGATGGCGTTCACCATCTGGCGCATCGCCGATAATGCGCTCAAGCATACCCGCAAGGCGAATTTCGAGATCGCCATCGGCCCGCAATATTTCTCGTTCATCAGCGAATTCCTGGTATTCCTGATCCAGGTCGCGGACCGCATCGCGCACCGCAAGCTAAGTTCAGAAGACCGCTTTGCATTCACCAGCACGCTGGCCAATCGGGTCGCCGAGACCCTGACCGAGAATCAAAGCCGCCTGCTGGACGACAGCAGCACCGATTTCAAGCAGATATTCATCGACAAGCTCAACCTGCGCGCCGGAGAATATGCCGAGTTCAATTATGGGGAAGACGGCCCGGAATTCGCCTTCATCCGTTACCTCGCGTTCTGCATGCGCGAAGTCATGGATGAAAAGGATGTCGAATGGGTGATCGACCAGATGATGAGTATCGAGGCACCGGAAGCCGTGGACATGGTCGAGAAGACCATGACGAACCTGTTCACTGCACAACCTCCACAGACCCGCATCCGCAAAGTCACCAGCGGCGATTGAACTGTATCAGATCGCAGCCAGCCAGATGAATCCATACGATCTCGTCCATCCACTTGATCTCAACAGCAACAGTTCTTATCTGCGCTGGCGCGATCGCAAGCTGGAACAGGCTATCACCGATACCGGCAAACTGATCGTCGAAATCAAAGATCCGCGTGCGCTGACACAAGCCGAGCACGGCGCTTTACTGGACCGTTGCCGGCGCAGCAACATGGCGATCTACACCACCGGGGGTGAGCCGGTCGATGAAGAAATGGTACGACAATTCGGCCTGCAGTTCGGGCTGAACAGCCTGGATGCGAACTGGCTGGCGGGAGAACAAGGTATCACGCGCGTCACCGTATGCGCCGACGACGGATTGCGTCAGGCATACATCCCCTATACCGACAAACCGATCAAATGGCATACCGACGGCTATTACAACCCGCCTGAACGGAAGATACGCGGCATGATTATGCATTGCGTGCAGAGCGCCGGACAGGGCGGCGAGAACCGTCTGCTGGATCACGAGATCGCCTACCTGATGTTGCGCGACGAAAATCCCGACTTCATCCGTGCTTTGTCTGCAGCCGACGCGATGACCATACCGGAGCGCATCGACGAGGATGGCGTTGCACGCGCGACTCAGACCGGCCCGGTATTTTCGGTTAATTCTGACGGTACTTTGCAAATGCGTTATACCGCGCGCACCCGCAGTATCTTATGGAAACAGGACGATGCGACGCTGGCTGCGGTGGCTGCGCTGGAAAAATTGCTCGCCTCGAATATGCCGCATATCCACCGCTTGCGGATGGAACCCGGCATGGGATTATTATGCAACAACGTGCTGCATGACCGCACCGCATTTGTAGACGATGCCGCCACGCCGCGCCTGATGTACCGGGCCCGCTATCACGAACGCATCGCCGGGGCTTGATCAATCAACCTGCTTGGGACGGGATCAAGAAAAAGCCCGCATCGCTGCGGGCTATTTCTCAAACCAAGCGTAACTTGGTTTACATCTTCCAGCCGTAAGCCACGCCCAAAGAATTTTCGGACATATTCAAATTTATGCCGGTAGTAGCGCCTGTGCCGGTAACTGTCTTCTTGAAAGCATGCATATAACCTACCGTAACTTCGTTATTGTTGGCCAGCGTCCAAGTCGCACCCAAGGTCAAGTGATTCTCGACTATTCCAGGCGCAAGGACGTTGAAATATGTTTGATCGTCAGGAATAGGCTGCTTGCCGGTACTGAAACCCGCACGAACTTCCAGGTTCTTGTCGAACATATGGCTCGCACCCAATTTGACTACAGTCATATCTTTCCAACCAAAACCAGAACCATTGTCGGCGCCTAGCGGTATAGTGCCTGTAGTATCCATAGGGTTGGCAATTGATTTCACACCACTGTATTGTATCTTCTGGACATCAGCCGCGAGAGTAGTGAAATCGTCAAGCTTGAAAGCGATTCCCACACCATAATTGGCCGGAATATCGAACCCACCCTGCTCGGCAAACAATCCCTTGTATTTATCGAGCTTACCCATCTTGGTCTTGGTTTGATAGGTTGCTCCAAGTGTCACCGCAGGCGTAACCTGACCGGTCCAGCCGACACGCACTCCCCAACCAGTCGATGAATCAGTGCCAGGATTATTTATACCGAAATTTTGCAGGCCTTCCGCTTTGAACCTCTGGTAGGCGAGATTGAGAGAAACGCCAACCGCATTATCGGCATTAACTTTCATCGCATAAGTCGGTGCAATGAACAACTGTTGTAGATCTACACCCAAATCACCCGAGCCGAACATCGTACCACCCGTACCCGAATTAAGGTTGGTGTATTTGGTATTCATGCCTCCGTTGCCATACACTGCAACACCAAAGGCAGAATTTGCATCAATAGCTTTGTTATAGCCGAATTCCGGAATCAGAAAGCTGCTGTCGCCATTGCCACTGAAAGTACCTGCGCCGGTAATATCGGAATTTCTGTCCGGCTTGAACAAATCCAAGCCTAGATCCACGCGATTGCCGACCATAACGATACCAGCCGGATTCGTGGCAGCTGCAAGGCTATCCTGAGGCAGCGCGATCCCAACGCCAGCCATGCCTTTTGTCTTCATGCCATAGCCGTGTGAAAAATATCCATTGGTCGCATGTGCGAGCGGCGACGCCATCACACCGGCAGCAATCATCGAAACTACAATCTTATTCATTTTCATTACAACACTCCTCGCTGATTATAATTAAACAAACCCCCGTCACTGCCCTGCCATAACTACTTAAACAAACAAACAAATATCCGTATCTCCGGCAAATCCCATGAACATCGCCGCACCACCGTATTCGCACTGTTCGATGAATTCGCTCTTGTCGAATTCGAACAGATCGACCGTCATCTGGCAGGCGATGAATTTCACTTCTGCCTCGAGGCAAAGATCGCGCAGCTCCTGCAAAGACGCGACGCCGTGCTTTTTGAGCTTTTGTTTCATCATCATGGTCGCCATGGATTCCATACCGGGCAGCATCTGCACCATTACCGGCATCGGGATCGGCATCGGCATGGCCGGGTTGGCCAGCGGACTGATCATTACGCTGGACAGATCCTTGCGCAACAACTGCAAACCGTAGAAGGTGAAGAACACCTGCACTTCGTAGCCCAACGCAGCCGCGGTCGAAGCCAGGATGAAGGGTGGGTAGGCCATATCCAGCGTGCCTTTGGTGGCGATGAGTGCCATTTTTTTAGTCGTCATATTTTTACCTTAATATGGGGTTATCGGCAGAAAGCTTATTTCTTCTTCATGTAGAACGTGTATACGCCGCTTGCTTCTTCCGTGCCCAGCAGAGAATTGCCAGTTTGATCGGCAAAAGCCTGCATATCCTTGACCGCGCCACAATCGGTCGCCACCAGTTTCAACACCTGGCCGGAAGCCATGTCGGTGAGCGCCTTTTTGGTTTTCAGGATAGGCAAGGGGCAAGACAGGCCGCTTGCGTCAAATTCTTTGTCAAAGTTCATGATTCCATCTCCTGCAAGTTATTAAAATTACCGCCTAAACCCGATCCCTTACCACATGGGCATTGCAATCCAGTATGACGCATTATAGGGAGAACCGGCGTATCAGCGTCCATACCCACTAAGAGTCTGTGGGATAACCCATTAGGGTTATTTTCATGGCAGCGAATGAAATCTACCGTCTATCGAAAAGCATTGGGGACATCCGCGCCTGACATCAAGTATCAACCGACCTGGTCGCTGACCTCAAATCCGCCGTACTTGCATATGCAGTAGAATCCGCTTGGGAATAGGTCCACATTACAGCTCTCCCCTGCGTTGGCGTAGCGCTCACAGCAGAAAAGTGTACACCGGCGAATCGCGACAGGAAACCAAAAGATGAAATCGCTGTATTGCTCAGTACTGCTTGCCCTGTTGTTGGCCAACCCGGCGTTCGCCGGCGAAGCGACCATCCGGGCTGCGATGGCAAAGAAATTTCCCTATTCAAAGATCATCAGCATCCACAAAACACCTTACTTCGGCTTGTACGAGGTGGCGTTTGAAGATCAGCTGGTCTACACCGACAAAAAGATGGACTACCTGTTTTCGGGCAACATTCTCGATTTGCACACCATGAAGAATCTGACCAAGGCGCGCGAGAAGCAGCTGTATGCGATCGATTTCGATGCCCTGCCGCTCGAGCTTGCGATCAAGAACGTGAAGGGCAACGGCAGGAGAAGATTGGCCGTGTTCACCGACCCGAATTGCCAGTACTGCAAGAAGCTGGAAAAGGAGATGGTCAATCTGAGCGATGCGACGATCTATATATTCGTATTTCCGATTTTGCCGGGCTCAGAAGAAAAGGCCAAAGCGATCTGGTGCGCCACAGATCGGCTAGCTGCCTGGGAAGATCATATGCTCAGAACGGTGGAACCACCATCCGGCACAAGCTGCGACACCTCGGCATTGGCAAAGATAACCGCCCATGCCAGGAAACTCGGCATCGGCATCACGCCCACCCTGATCTTCGAGGACGGAGTCATCAAGCCCGGAACGCTGACACTTGAATTGCTCGAAGCGCAGCTTAAAGAAGCGAGTCAGCAGGACTGAGCAGGACATCCGCACTGAAGCGGCATGAGCTTTGTCACCGAACCTGGGGCAAGATTACAGCCGGCAGCTGACGCATGCCCTTTCGCCTGGCAACCTGCAGGGAAATTACTTCAGCGCATCACTGACGATACCGGCGAGCAAGTCGTCGACCACCTTGAGTGCCCGCTGCGAATCCGGAGAGCCGGTTATCTGCGGCTTGCGGTATGCGACCCGCACTTCGCCGGGCCGCTCCGGCAGCACGTATACGGAGATCGCGTAGGGACAAAACACGATGTTGTCCGGATCGGCCTCCATCATCTTGCGCGATACCACCGCACTGCAGAACTCCAATACTTCGGCCTTGATGAAGATCTGTTTTGCAGTCCCCAGATCCCTGCCGGTACGTTCCAGCATCTCGCCTACATGCGAAACACTATTGACGACCATCCCGCGGTCTGTGATCGCCATTTCGACATCATCCCTGACGTCGTCAAAGCTGCCGGATTTCGTGAATACAACCATGTGGTCACCCGCAGCTATCGCATCACAGCCAAACCCCGATAGCAGCAGAACCGCTACCAATGCATATCGAAACATTGCATACTCCTTCTGCGCGTCCAAGTGGCATTGTAACGCAATGCTATGCAGCAGCAGACGTGGCACTTGACGCCGCATCCGCATCAATAATATTTAGCTTGCCGCGATGTAACCCGAACGGGTTATGCAATGGTCACTTAGTGGGTATGGACGTTGGCATTCCACGTATTCTTATAATGTCCCAAACTTATTGATGTTTCAATTTCTGCTGAATCGGGCTCTGGCATTGCGACCCGACAGATATATTGGCAATAAATATAGACTCACGATCAGAATAATATTTGTAAAAATGGCTTGGATGGAATAAGGTTATTTAAAAACCCATACAGCGAATGAAATCTGAAGAAAAAGAGGAGGAAATTCCAATGCGCATCAAATCGACTGTCTTGTTTTCCCTGATTGCCTCTCTGGGCATAGCAAACTTGGGATTTTCTGCTGAAGAAATGGCCGATGGCCGAAGTGTCGCTCTCGATAAAAAGTTGGGGAACTGCGTCGCCTGCCATGCAATTCCCGGCGAACCCAAGGCCGAATCACCCGGCAATATAGGGCCTCCTCTGGTCAACATAAAAGCACGCTATCCTGACCGCGCCAAATTGCGCGCCCAGATCTCGGACGCTACCATGGTCAATCCCGATTCTGTGATGCCACCATTCGGCAGGAATAAAATATTGACCGAGCAGGAAATCGATCTGGTTACCGATTACGTACAAGGACTTTAAAGGTTTAAAATAAATTTGAGAGGTGTGCCATGAATCAATTACGCAGAGCGTTTCTGAAAAATGCCGGTACTGTCGGGGCGGTTGCGGTCGCGATTGCCACAGGTCTGCTCAAACCGATCACGGTCTTTGCCGCAGCGTGGAACACCTCCGCCTTCACTTCGAAGGACTTGGGCGAAGCCTTGAAAAATGCCGGTTATGACGGCGCCGCCGAGAGCAGCGACATCGTGATCAAGGCACCGGATATTGCAGAAAACGGCGCTGTGGTGCCTGTTTCAGCCACCAGCAATATCCCGGGAACCACTTCCATGGCCATATTTGTGGACAAGAATCCTGCCCCCCTGATTGCTGACTTTACCTTTTCAAACGGTACCGAGCCGTATATCTCCACGCGGATCAAAATGGCCAAGACTTCCCTGGTGCGTGTATCGGTAAAGGCCGGTGGCAAGAATTACATCAGCAGCCGCGAAGTCAAGGTGACCATCGGCGGTTGCGGCGGTTGATCCTGACTTGCCAGGATACTCACCCGATCCCAAGACAATTTTTGAGAGGAAACGAACATGGCTGAAGCGATGAAAATGCGCGCAACGATGGATGGCGACGTTGCCGATGTGAAAGTGCTGATCCAGCATCCAATGGACACCGGATTGATGAAGGATAAGAAAACCGACAAATTGATACCTGCTCACTTCATCAATCAGGTCGTTGCCACCTTGAATGGCAAGACCGTGCTTGATGCACAGTGGGGTGTCGGGATAGCGCAAAATCCCTTCATCGGTTTCAGGGTCAAGGGCGCCAAAGCCGGGGACAAGATTGCGGTCAATGCTGTCGACAATCTCGGAGCCAAATTTGATGGTGAAGTGGTCGTTGCCTGATTCAGGTTAAAGACTTTGGCAACATTTGATTCTTCCAACCAAGAGGAAAGTACGACATGAAACGGATACTCACATACATGATGGCGGGACTGCTGCTCGGCTGTGCTCATATGAGTACCACCGCAACCGGTCCTGCAGCAGACCGCAGCGCAATGATCGAATATTACAAACAGACTTTCCCCGATATAACCTTCGGCGATTACATCTATGGCGCGCTGGCGATGAACCCGGATGCCAAGGCTCAGTACGATAGCATGATGGAGTTCCCGTCTTACTCCATCGATCTGGACAAGGGCCAGAAGATGTGGGAGACACCGTTCAAGAACGGCAAGCGATTCTCATCCTGCTTCCCGAATGGCGGCAAGAATGCAGCCGGAAACTACCCTTATTTCGACAATACGAGCAGTCGTGTCGTGACTTTCGAAAACGCCATCAATTCCTGTCTGAAAGCGAACGGCGAAGCTGAACTGAAGTATGGCGATTCAGAAATGGGCTTGCTGACCGCCTACGCCAGGAGCCTGTCGGACGGCATGAAAGTCAATGTCAAGGTTGAAGGTGCCGGAGCACTGGCGGCCTATGAGAAAGGCAAGGAATATTATGCCACCCGGAATGGCCAGCTGAATTTCGCCTGCAAGAGTTGCCATGTCGACAATGCAGGAAAGTTCATCCGTAGCGATCAACTCTCCATGATGATCGGCCAGGCAAGCCATTGGCCGGAATTTCGCGGCGGCACGGACATCGTCACATTGCAAGGACGTTTCAAGCAATGCGAAAAGAATGTACGCGCCAAGCCCAGGGAAGCTAACAGTGAAGAATACAACAATCTGGAATATTACCTGACCTACATGAGCAACGACCTGCCCATGCAGACCCCGGTGTTCCGCAAGTAAATTCAGTGCCACGGATCAACACGGACTTTTCGTCCGGTTGAGCCGTTCATATCTGTTGTACCAAAGCAACTCTCTTTCAGGAGTGCCATCATGTCCATGAACCGTCGCGAATTTATGCAGATGCTGGCGGTGGCGGCAGCTTCAGGATTTGCGTTGAACAGTCGCTCCGCACTTTCAGCAGACAGCGCGGGCGGCTTTTACGACTTGCCGGCCTTTGGCAATGTTTCGCTGCTGCACATCACCGATTGCCATGCCCAACTGCTGCCGATCTACTTCAGGGAACCCAACGTCAATATCGGCTTGAGTCAAAGCCTGAACAAACCGCCGCATCTTGTCGGTGAAAAACTCCTCAAGGCTTTTGGTATAAAACCGGGAACACGCGAAGCCCATGCGTTCACCTACCTTGACTTTGAAAATGCCGCTCGCACTTACGGCAAGGTGGGCGGCTTCGCGCATCTGGCCACACTGGTCAAGAACATCCGCGCCAGTCGCCCAGGCTCATTGCTGCTTGACGGCGGAGATACCTGGCAAGGCTCCGCCACTGCATTGTGGACCAAGGGGCAGAATATGGTGGACGCAGGCAAATTGCTGGGCGTCGATGTGATGACTGGGCATTGGGAATTCACCCTGGGCGCAGAGCGCGTCAAACAGGTCGTTGACAACGACTTCAAAGGCAAAGTGGATTTCGTTGCGCAAAACATCAAGACCAACGATTTCGGCGACCCGGTCTTCGATGCCTATGTGATCAAGCAGATCAATGGCATCCCGGTCGCGATCATCGGCCAGGCATTCCCCTACACACCGATCGCCAATCCGAGATACATGACACCGGACTGGAGCTTCGGCATCCAGGACGACAACATGCAACGGGTTGTCAACGATGCTCGCGCCAAGGGTGCGCAAGTGGTGGTGGTGTTGTCGCACAACGGCATGGATGTCGATCTGAAGATGGCGGGCCGGGTCAGCGGCATCGATGCGATCCTGGGCGGCCACACCCATGACGGCATACCCGCACCGATTGCTGTCAAAAATGCCGGCGGGCAAACGCTGGTGACCAATGCCGGTTCCAACGGAAAGTATCTCGGCGTGATGGATTTCGATGTAAAGAACGGCAAGGTCGTCGACATCAAATACAAATTGCTACCGGTGTTCGCCAACCTGATCGCGGCGGATGCGGAAATGGATGCTTTGATCAAGAATGCACGTGCGCCCTATGAAACAAAACTTGCCGAAAAACTTGCCGTCACGGAAGGCACGCTGTATCGCCGCGGCAATTTCAACGGTACCTTCGACCAACTGATCCTGGATGCTCTGATGGAAGTGAAAGGCGCTGACGCGGCATTCTCCCCCGGCTTCCGCTGGGGTACGTCGCTGTTGCCCGGAGATACCATCACGCTGGAACACGTGATGGATCAGACCGCGATCACCTATCCGCAGACGACGCTGACCGAAATGACCGGTGAAACCATCAAGGCCATCATGGAAGACGTCTGCGACAATCTTTTCAATCCCGACCCTTACAAACAGCAAGGGGGAGACATGGTGCGTGTCGGCGGCATCAGCTATACCTGCGATCTGCGCCAGGGCATCGGCAAGCGCATCAACAACATGATGCTGAATGGCAAGACACTCGACCCCAACAAGAAATACAAGATAGCCGGTTGGGCGCCGGTGGCCGAAGGCGTGGCCGGTGAACCGATCTGGGATGTCGTATCCAGTTACCTGCGCGACAAAAAAACCATCGCACCGCGCAAACTCAATCTGCCCAAACTGATCGGCGTCGAGAGCAACGACGGCATCGCCCTCGGTTGATGCAGGCGTGCAGCGTACACAATATATTTAGTTCGGCAACTGCCGATCATTTTTCGGCAGTCGCCGATAACTTTCAGGAATCAACTTCAATATGGATGCATCGATACTGACCAAAACCGTAGTCTGGTGGGGATTTGGTTTGGGCATCGTGTTCGGCTTCATCGCCAACAAGACCAACTTCTGCACCATGGGCGCAGTCTCCGATGTTGTCAACATGGGCCATTGGGGTCGCATGCGCGCCTGGCTGCTGGCGATCGCGGTCGCGATGATCGGCACCAACCTGCTGGTCTATTTCGGTTATCTGGACCTGTCCAGAACCATCTACACCGGCAACAGCTTCCCGTGGCTGGCCTACACCGTCGGCGGCCTGTGCTTCGGTGTCGGCATGACCCTCGCCTCCGGTTGCGCCAACCGGACGCTGGTGCGTGTTGGCGGCGGCAACCTGAGATCGGTGGTGGTGTTCATCTATCTGGGGTTTGCCGGACTGGTGACGCTGAAAGGGATCTTTGGCGCGTTCCGCGTGAACGTGTTGCAGGCGCCCGCAGTCACGATGCAGCTCGAACATGGTCAAACGCTTTCCGGCCTGTTGTCCGGCCTGGGAGGACTGCCAGCCAATACGCTGCAATTACTGCTGGCTTGCGTGATCGGCCTGGCCATCCTGTTGTTTGTGTTCAAGGACAAGGGCTTCCGTAGCAGCCTCGACAACAACCTGTCCGGCCTGATCATCGGACTGCTGATCGTCGCCGGCTGGTATATCACCGCGCATCTCGGCTTTGGCGAAAATCCGGATACGCTGGAAATGACCAACTTCGGCACCAACTCGCATCTGGGGGAATCGATGTCCTTTGTCGCGCCGACTGCCTACACCCTGGAATATTGGGCCTACTGGACCGATGCCTCGAACATCGTCACCTTTGGCGTGGCCACGGTATTCGGTGTCGGCGTCGGGTCATTCCTGTATGCGCTGATCACCAAATCATTCCGCTGGGAAGCGTTCTCCTCGGCGCAGGACATGTTCTACCACATCATCGGCGGCACGCTGATGGGCTTTGGCGGTGTCACCGCGATGGGATGCACCATCGGTCAGGGCATCACCGGCGTGTCGACTTTGTCGCTGGGTTCTTTCCTCGCGCTTGCGGCCATCGTTGCGGGCTCCGCGACCACCATGAAGATCCAGTACATCATCATGATGCGCGAAACCTGACCGGCCATCACCGGAAGATGGCGCAACACCAGCGTCGAAAACTGCCGGACCAGCATATCGCTACCGCTCTGTCTGTTCTGGCTCGCGTTACAATAACTGCACAGCAGCTGACAGGATTAAGACCATGAAGCTATTTTTCGCCACTTTGCTATTCATATCCAGCATCGCGACCTGCTATGCCGAAACGCGCGATGCCGGGAAATATTTCTTTGACATGAAACTCGGCGACTTCAAGAGCGAGTTGGCCACCGCCAGGCAGGAAGGCAAGATCGGCATCGTGATCATGTTCGAACAGGAGGATTGCCCGTTCTGTTTTCGCATGAAACACACCGTCCTCAACCAGCGCGAGGTACAGGATTATTTTCACCAGCATTTCCTGATCTTCCTGCTGGATATCCGCGGCAGCCTGCCGATGCAGGATTTCCAGGGCAGGGAAACCACAGAGAAAGCCTTCAGCGTGGAACATCGGGTATATGGTACGCCGGTATTCGATTTTTTCGACCTGGACGGAAAGCTGATCACGCGCTTTCCCGGAACGGCAAAAAACGCCGATGAATTCCTGCTGTTGGGGCGTTGTGTCGTCGAAGGTGCATGCAAATCCGTGTCGTTCAACGCATACAAGCGACAGTCGGCAAAATGAACCGGTCGTTGCTGTACCGCTTCGTTTGCCTGTTATTCCTGCCCCTGCTGTGCAATCCGGCTGAGTCGGCCACGCTCACCCTGGACGCCGCGTTGGCCGCAACGGAATCCGCCCATCCCGATCTGATACAGGCCCGGGCCGAACGGGACAGTGCGCTCGCAGACCGGGACAGCGCCGACGCGCGCCTGGATAGCAGCGTCTATCTGGAAGGGATATTGCGCAGCGGCCGGCCTTCGCCCTGGATGCCCGATTTTGTCAACGACAACAGCATCCGCCTGACGGCACGCAAGACGCTCTATGATTTCGGGCGCAGCGACAATGTCCAACTGGCCGCCGGACTCGAATTGAGCGCCCGCGAATCCGATCTCACCGACACGCTGGCGCATCGCCGTCTTGACATCATGGCCCGCTATTTCGACGTGCTGCTGGCCGACCTGCAATACACTGCCGATAACGAACTGATGGCGGTCTATTTCGTCAGGCTGGACCAGGGCAAGGACCAGTTGGCCCAGGGACAGATATCCAGTCTCGACCTGGCAGAACTGGATGCGCGCTATCAGGATATCCTCGAGAAACGCAATGCCAGTGCGCAGCAGCAGCGCATCACCCGCGCGATGTTGGCGAATGCGATGAACCGTCCGGGTGAGTTACCCGGTGAACTAGAAGAGCCCGCACTTCCAGGCAACCAGCGCCCGCTGCCCGATTACCAAACGCTGCTGCCTGCCCTGCTGGACAATAACACCCGGCTGCACGCACAACAGGAGATGCTGGCGGCCTCGCAGCGACGCATCGCAGCGCTGCGTGCGGAAAGCGGCCCCATTTTGGACGCTGAGTTGCAGGCCGCCGATTACAGTCGTTCCGCATCCACGCGGGACAACATGAGTGGCGGGCTGATCCTGACCTGGCCGCTGTATCAGGGCAATCGCCAGGATGCGCGGGTCGCGCGCGAACAGGCACGCTACAACCAACTGCAGGCCGGCACCGAGAAACTGAAAATGGAACTGACGCAGGCGCTGCTCGAGACCTGTCTTGATATCACCCAGCGACAGGGTACGGCACGCAACGCGGCGCAGCAAAACACCGCCTACCGCGATCTGAAACTGGAACGTAGCCGCGGTCTGTATGAACTCGAACTCAAAAGCAATCTCGGCACGGCCATGGCGGAAACCTCGGATGCAAAATTGCGCGCACGCCGTAATGAATACCAGTTGGCATTGAGCTACGCGCGTCTGGAAGCATTGTTGGGCAGACCTCTCGAAGGGGTGATCACAAGCAAAGGTGACGAAAAATGAAAAAATGCGTGCTGTTGTTCAGTATCGCCTTGCTCCCGCAATGTTTGTGGGCAGCAGATCTACCGGCAACCCTGCAGTGGTCGCAACGGGTTGAGCTTTCCACGCCGGTATCCGGGGTCGTACAGTCGGTCAGGGTCGAAGCAGGTGAACTGGTCAGCAAAGGCCAGTTGTTGCTGACACTGGACAACACGACTTATCTGGCGCGGGTCGCGGAACGGCAAGCACAGATCACCCGCCTCAATGCCGAAACGGAAGAAGCGAAACGCGATCTGGATCGGGTGAAGGAGTTATATGACCGCACCGTCGTTTCCACCACCGACCTGGACCAGGCCAAGCTGCGGCTGATCAAGAGCCAGTCCATGCTGGCCGAAGCGAAGGCACGCCTGCAGCAGGACCAGAAAGCGCTGCAAGATGCTTCCTTGCGCGCTCCTTTCGATGCGGTGGTGATACTGCGCCAGGCTGAGCCAGGACAAAGTGTGGTCACCGGGCTGCAAGCGCAGATGCTGTTGACACTGGCCAGGTCGGGCGAGATGATCGCGCGCATGCAACTCGGTGCAACACAACTGGATAATTTGAAACGAGATCAGCCGGTAACTGTGAACGTGGGCGGGACCAGCTACGCCGGGAAGGTCACCACACTGGGGCTGGAACCCATCCAGACAAAAGACGGCGCGGTCTATCCGGTCGATGTGATATTCGCCAGCAAGCAACCGTTGCGCGCCGGTTCACCGGCTGTGGTCAGGCTACCCTGATCGCACAACGCAAACTGCGCACAGTTCATTCGGTATCGTTGTAATCCAGCGCCATGATCTTGGGCGTCCGGTCTATGCGATACAGCACCAGCAACAGCCCAATGGTCGAGACCAGCATGAAGTGCGGGCCGAACAGCCAGAACACCAGCGGCACCAGAAAATAATAGGCACGCATGCCAAGACTGTAAAAACGTCCGGCACGATTGAGGTGGGTCGACACATGGGCCGGCGTGATCATCTTGTGATTCAAAGACAGCGGGACATTGATCAGAAAGCCGACATGGTTGTAGATCCGGATCGCCATCGAAAAACTGAAGAATGCGACGAACAAGTCGAGCAGCAGCAAGATCAGCTTCACCATCCACACCACCGGATTGATCACGCCGACCATGTTGAGTGCGTGCCAGGTGGCTTCAAGTTTTTGCCCCTGCCCGCTGAGCGTCAGCACACCGATGATCATCAATACCGCAGTGGACGCTAGGAACGTGGCCGCCATGGTGGAATTGCGCAGCGTCTGCACGGCCAGCACGGCGTGCTTGTCGTTCCCCATGATGGTCTCCACCCATGCGGTCCGCGCGATCCTGTTGACCGCCTGTACCGTGTAGGTCGGATCGTGCCTGATCTTGTAGCGCAGGAAGAGGTGATACGCGGTGATCAGCAGCACACTCAGCACAAAACTGACCAGGTCATTCGTCGACGATCTCAGCAGCTCAATCAAGTCCATGGGGCTCATCCAGATTCCGGTTGGTGTAGGGTAGCGGATCATAAGCTGAACGCGGCCCGGATCCGGCAAGATTATATTTTAACAGCGCGGACCGCGGTGGTTCATCTGTAGATAGGGAAAATCAGGCCGTGGGTTCCGCCGCGAGCCGTTGATTGATGTCTTGCAGCGCATTCCGCTCGGTCGGGAAGATATTGTTTGCCTGGATATCATTCTGCAGTCCGGTGCGCTGCATCACTTCCAGCACCGGCAACTTGATGTTGTAAAACACCAGCGCTATCCCGTTACCCCTGAGCCGTATCACCAGTTCGCGCAGCATTGCCACACCCGATGCATCCAGCCCGTTGATGCCGCGTGCGTCCACCATCAGGTACTCGATATCATCATCGTTGCTGATCAGGTAAAGGACGGACTGCTCGAAATAATTCACGTTGGCGAAATACAGCTGCCCGTCGAACCGGATCGCCACAACTTTGGGATTGAACTGCGGCAGGCTGTAGCGTTCCGCGTTCTGCAATTCGCCGTGTTCGTCCAGACCCAGCAGCACGATGCGCGGCTTCATGGTGCGGAACAGGAACATCGCCAGCGCAAGTATGATCCCGACCAGTATCCCGTACTGGATGTTGGGCGCGAACAACAGCGTCGCGACAAAGGTGGTCGCTGCCGCAATCCCATCGCGCTGACTTGCGATCCACGCCTCGCGGAAAACCTTGAAGTTGATCAGGGAGATCACCGCCAGGATGATCACCGCGGCCAATGTTGGTTTGGGCAGTTGATGCAACAACGGAGTCAGCATCAGCAGGGTGAGCAGCACCGCGATGGCGGTGAACACCGAGGCCAGCCCGGTCCTTGCACCCGCAGACAGATTCAGCGCCGAGCGCGAGAAGGAGCCGCTCACCGGCATGGTGTGATTAAAGGATGCGGCGATCTTCGCCAGCCCCTGCCCGATCAGTTCCTGGTTCTCATCCCAAGCCGTGCGCGTCTTGATCGCAATGATCTTGCAGCTGGACATCGCTTCCATGAAACTGACCAGCGCGATCACGATTGCCATCGGCAACAGCGACACGCTGCTCTGCCAGTCCAGCTCCGGCAGGCTGAACGCGGGCAGACCCTGCGGCACCTCGCCAACCACCCTGCCCCCCATCGCTTCGAAACCGGCCAGATAACTCGCCACCGTGGCCAGCGTCACCGCGATCAGCACGCCGGGCAGTTTCGGCGCAAAACGTTTCAGGGCCAGCATGATGCCCAGCGAAGCCACGCCGAAGATCAGTGATGCCGAATGCATTTCATC
>JBBRDZ010000007.1:0-35292 GCA_038203435.1 Burkholderiales bacterium | reverse complement strand
CCGAGATACGCACCCCAAGGCCAGGCCGCAATGGCGATGTGCGTGGACAGGGTCTTGGCGGAGATGCCCATCGCTTCCGAACCGTAGAAGCAGATCGGCCGTATGTAGCAGGATTCCAGCTTGTTGGCGCGCACCACCTCGAGTTGTGCCGCGTTGATGGTCGCTTTGTCGTAAGGCATCTTCATCTGGAAGATGTGTGCCGAATTGAACAGGCGGTCGGTATGTTCCTGCAATCGGAAAATCGCAGTCCCTTTTGCGGCCTTGTAGGCACGCAAGCCCTCAAATACTCCCATGCCGTAATGCAGGGTATGGGTCAGCACATGGGTGGTGGCGTCGCGCCACGGTACGAGCTTGCCGTCATACCAGATGAAGCCGTCGCGGTCAGACATCGACATAATGGGATTCCCTTGATAGGTCAGTTATAAAGGCTGGATTCTAGCCTTTTCCGGCGCACATATGAAGACGCAGCGATAAATTTCCCGCCGCGACCGACCGGTTTCTTTGCCGGTTAATTGGGGTATGATTGGCTACCTGTTCATTTACAGCCAATGATTTATTGCCAGGCGGCACATACTGATGATTGCAAAAATGTTCAAGTTTCCCGAAGTCCGCGAAGAACAGCCCTGTACGCAAGAAGCCAAATTGCACAAGGATCTGTTGATCTTCGCCTGCGCCTTCATGAATCTGGCTGTCGTGTTGTGGCTGGCTATCTACTGGATAATGGGACTGCACTTTTCAACTACCGTCCCGCTGGTTTACCAATTGATCTCAGTCAGCTCGCTGGTGTATTACCTGAGATTCAGGAATTTCGAAATCTTCCGTTTCGTGCAATTGAGTCTGTTCCTGTTCGTCCCGTTCATCATGCAATGGAGTATCGGCAGTTCCGTCACCGCCAGCGGCGTGATGCTGTGGGCATTGCTCGCGCCGATAGGCGCACTGGTGGTCAAGGGCTGGCGCGACTCGATACCCTGGTTCTTTGCCTACATGGTGATGACGGTGATCTCCGGATTCTTTGATTATTATCTGGGAACAGGGAACGAAAGCGGCGTGGCAATGAAGACCATCGGCTTCTTCTTTGCGCTGAATTTTGCCGCGATGTCTTCCATCATTTATTTCCTGGTGCGCTACTTTGTCGTGGAAATGGACAAGATCAGGGTCCAGCTGGATGAGCAGCACCAGTTGCTTGCGGAAGAGCAGCAAAAATCCGAGCGTGTGTTGCTCAATGTACTGCCCAGCAGCATCGCCCAGCGACTGAAGGATCATCAGGGCTTGATCGCGAACGGCCATGCTGACGTGACGGTGATGTTCGCCGATCTGGTGAATTTCACGCAATTGACGGAGTCGCTCCCCCCCGAACAGATGGTCGGTTTGCTGAATACCATATTCTCCGGTTTTGACCAGTTGTGCGAAAAGTTCGGCGTGGAAAAGATCAAGACCATCGGCGATGCCTATATGGCGGTGGGCGGACTGAACCGGGACAATACCGATTACACCAATAATATCGCCGACCTGGCGCTGGAGATGCGCGAATTTGTGGTGAGCCATCCTGATCTGGTCCGTTACGGTCTGGGCATACATACCGGCATCGCAACCGGCCCGGTGGTTGCCGGTGTGATCGGCACCAAACGGTTCATCTATGACTTGTGGGGCGATACCGTGAATGTTGCCAGCCGGCTCACCGATGAGGCTGTCGAAGGTGTGATCCAGGTGGACAAGACCACTTACAACCGCATACGACACGAATATGCATTCGAGCCGCCGGCCACCATACACTTCAAGGGCAAGGGCGAGATGGTCATGTACCGTCTGACTGCGCGCATGAGCGAAGACAGCGCGCGCCGCTTCAGTGCTTCAGGGAGGTTCCGCGCTGTTTCCTCCCTCGACTCCAAACAACCTGTCCCATAGCACCCGGCATGCGGTGCTGTCGATCTCGCCAGGTTCGATGCGGCACGGCGTCAGGTTGTTCAGCCGCATGCGATGCTGGGTCTGGCGTAGCGCGCGGTAGAGTTCGCGGGACTGTTCGGCGACATCTGCCGGAATCAGCCCGAGCTCGCCGGCCAGTTTGAGCAGTGCCAGATTGCCGATGTTGGCAGCCAGTTGCGGGTGTAGCGGGGCATGGGCGAGCACCAGATATTGCACGATGAATTCGATGTCCACCATGCCACCGCTGTCGTGCTTGATGTCGAAGCGGCCACTGTCATTGGGGTGGCCATCATGCATCTTGCGGCGCATCTCCAGGATCTCTTTACGCAGCACCGCCAAGTCGCGCGGCTGGCAGAGTACCCGGGCGCGGACCCGGTCGAAAGCCCGCCCGACCTTGACATCGCCGGCACTGTAGCGGGCGCGCGTCAATGCTTGATGCTCCCATACCCAGGCTTGTTTCAGCTGGTATTCGGCAAATGCCCCGACCGAACTCACCAGCAAGCCGCTCGCGCCATTGGGGCGCAAACGCAGATCGGTCTCGTACAGGCGACCGGATGAGGTGTAGCTGCCGAGCATGGTGTTGATGCGCTGCGCCAGGCGGGCATAATTTTCCTGCGCATCGGGATGGTCATCGTCATACAGGAAGATCAGATCCAGATCGGAAGCATAGCCGAGCTCTTTGCCACCCAACTTGCCGTACGCGACGATACAGAATTTCGGCTCATCGCGATGGCGTTTGCGTACCGATGACCAGCTCAATTCCAGCACGTGGCGCAACATCAGATCGGCCAGGTCGCTCAGATGGTCGCAGAGCGTTTCCAGCGGCAGCAGTCCTTGCAGATCCATCGCGAGCAGATGGAAAGTTTGTTCCTGTTGTACATGGCGCAGCACATCCAGCTGCATCTCGGCATCATCGACAGTATCATTCAGGCGGGTCTGCAATTCGGCATCGAGCTGCTGCCACTGCGGCGGCTGGTAGATCTCGCGCGCATCGAGCAATTCGTCGAGCAAAGCCGGGTGCAAAGTCAGGTATTCACTGGCCCAACTGCTGGCTGCGACCAGCCGGGCCAACCGCTCCAGGGCCTGGGGGTACTCGGCGAGGAAGGCCAGGTAGGCGGCACGGCGGCTTACGCCGTCCAGCAGGTTCAACAATCTGGACAAGGTGGCGTCGGGATCGGTGTGCTGTGCACTCAACGCGATGAATTGCGGTACCAGAACGTCCAGGCGTTGCCTGCTCGATACCGGAAGTTGCAGATAACGGTTGCTGGCGCGCAGTTGCAGCAGATGTTGCGCGCTGTCATGGGGTTCGTGGTATCCGCAATTCTTCAGATGCACTTCCAGTTCTTCCGCAGTCACCCCGTCCCGCCACAGTTGCGCGCCGCCTTGCTGCACCGGCAGCGCGCCGAAGATCAGTTCGAATTGCTGACTGACCAGCGTGCGATGGCGATCGAGCTCTGCCAGCATGGCGGAAAAATCGGCGTAGCCCATGGTATGTGCGATGAGCTCGCGGTCTGCGCTGTTGCCCGGCAGTTCCTGGGTTTGCTGGTCATCCAGATATTGCAATCGGTGTTCCAGGTTGCGCAAAAACACATAAGCCTCGTCCAGCCCCGTCACTACGGCGATCGGCAATTGGGCGTTGCTGCCCAGTATCTGCAGTACGCTGCGGGTGGGCTGGATGCGCAACCTGGCGTCGCTACCGCCGCGTATCAGCTGGAATACCTGCGCAATGAATTCGATCTCGCGTATACCGCCCGGTCCGAGCTTGATGTTGTCGAGGCGATCGCGGCGTTGCACTTCCTGGCGGATCTGTGCGTGTAATTGGCGCATCGAATCGATCGCGCCAAAATCGAGATATTTCCGGTACACGAACGGCTGCACCAATCTGCCCAATTCAACGGCGTAGTTGCTGTCCGCGGGCGCGATGACGCGCGCCTTGATCCACGCGTAACGTTCCCATGCGCGACCCTGGCTGACCAGGTATTGTTCCAGTGCGGCGAAACTGGTCACCAGCGGGCCGCTTTCGCCATAAGGTCGCAGCCGCATATCCACGCGGAACACATAACCGTCGGCAGTGAGTTCGCTGATCATGCTGATCATGCGCCGCGCCAGCCGGGTGAAGAATTCGTGGTTGCTCAATCTGACCGGGCCATCGGTTTCGCCGTCTTCCGGATAGACGAAGATCAGATCGATATCGGAAGACACATTCAATTCGCCGCCACCCAGCTTGCCCATGGCGATGACCAGTAACGGCTGGGGCGCCGCATCCGTTCCAGCCAGCGGCCTGCCGAACTGGGCCTGCAGCGACTGCATCAGGGTGGTTTGCGCACCTTGTACGCACACTTCGGCCAGCGCTGTCATGGATTGCACGATCTCGTTCAGGTCGGCCATCCCGTTCAGGTCGCGCAGTATCAGTTTGAGTATGATCTGCTTGCGCAACCTGCGCACCGCCCGGGCCAATTCAGCTTCCTTGCCCAGATCCAGTCCGGTCAGCCGCAACAATTCCAGCATTTCCGTGTGACTGCATGGCGTCGAATAATTCAGTTGCAACCAATTCAACAGGGTAGGATCTGTCTCCAGCAATCGCCGGGCATAACGGCTGCCGGAAATGGTTTTTTGCGACAGGCCGGACCAAGCCGCGGAGGGTGAGTTTGTGATATTCATAAGCCGCTTAAGTTAGAATGCGTATTGTGTTCCAATTATAAAATTTAGGCACTTATTCCCGCGCACCAGCGTGTTGGAGTATTCGGTCATTCAATGTTGAATTCGCTTCCCGTTCGTTTGTTCTGGCGCAGTTTGAAGTGGCTGGCACGCCTGTTGGTGGTCGCTTCGCTGCTTGGGGCCGTGATCGTCGCATGCGCGATCATTATGCTGCGTTATTGGTTGCTGCCGGACATCGAACAATATCACGACAGGATCACGGCTTCCCTGTCGGGCGTGATCGGCAACCCCGTAAGCATAGGCAAGATTCAGGGCGACTGGCAGGGATTTTTGCCACGCCTCAGATTTTCCGATGTGCGCATCCTGGACGGGCAGCGGCAACCAGCCCTGGCACTGCAGCATATCGACGGCAGCCTGTCGTGGTTGTCGCTGTTTACCGCGCGATTTCGTCTGGCCAATCTGGAGATCGACAGGCCGGAACTGCTGATACGCAGGGATGCGCAAGGCAGGGTCTTCATTGGTAACCTGATGCTTTCCAGGCAGGGTCGTGACAATAACCTGGCCGATTGGTTGTTCCATCAGTCGAACATGGTGGTGCGCGACGCGCTCATCGTCTGGATCGACGAACAGCGCGCTGCGCCGCCGCTGGTGCTGCAACAGGTGAACATACGCGTGGACAACCTGTTCAGCCAGCATCGTTTCGCCTTCCAGGCGATCCCGCCGAGTGAACTGGCAACGCCGCTGGATGTGCGCGGCGAGTTCTACGGAGACAGCTTCGACGGCGCGGCCAGTTGGCAGGGCCAGTTGTATACGCAGCTGGACTACACCGATATGACAGCCTGGCGCGCCTGGCTGGATATTCCTGGGGAGTTCAGTCGCGGGCGCGGTGCGCTGCGCGGTTGGCTGGGCGTAAATTCCGGAAGAGTGACGCAGCTCACTGCAGATATGGATCTGCGTGATGTATCCACACGGCTTGCGGTAGACCTGCCCGAGCTGGACTTGCTCACATTGCGCGGCCGCGCCACATGGAAAGCAGTGACAGGCGGTTTCGAAATCTCGACCCGGCGTCTGGCGATGCGCGAGCTGAGTGGTCTCGAAATCGAGCCGACAGATATGTATTTCCGCAACATCGCTGCAAACGATCAGCGCCCCGCCAGCGGTGAGGTGAAAGCCAACCTGTTGCAGCTGGGACAACTCGACAGTCTGGCAAAATACCTGCCGTTGCAAGCCGAGCAACGCACGCAACTGGCTGCTTACCAGCCCAGGGGCAGGGTGTCTAACCTGGATGCGCAATGGCAGGGTTCACCGGACAAGCAGGGCCGCTACAAACTCAAGGGGCATTTCGACAATCTTGCGATCAATCAGGTCGGCAAGTTTCCGGGATTTTCGGGTTTAACGATGGATGTAGATGGCAGCGAAGCGAGTGGCCGGATCAGCATCAATTCACGCCAGCTGGCTGTGGATGCGCCGGGCATGATGCGGGAACCGCTGTCGTTCGCTGCCGTCATCGGCCAGGCAGGCTGGCAACATCAGCTCGGCGAACTTGTCATCGACGTCGATAATGTCGCGATCGCCAATGACGATCTGGCCGGTAATCTGTTCGGAAGTTACCGTACACGGGCAGGCTCCTTGGGCGTACTGGATCTGACCGGCAGGCTGACCCGTGGTGATGTCAGTCGTGCCGCCCGCTATACCCCGCTGGTGGCGCTGAACAAGGAAGGCAACGACTGGTTGAACGGTGCGCTGCTGGCCGGACACACCGAAGATATGCGCATCCGTATCAAGGGCAACCTGAGCGATTTTCCGCCGGATGGCAACAAGGATGTACTGTTCGAGATCGGCGGACATGCGCAGGATGCGGCACTGGAATTCGCCAAAGACTGGCCGCGTATCGAAAATATCACGGGTGAATTCCTGATACGCGGGAAACATATGGAAGTGCAGTCGCGGGCGGCGACCATCCTGAACGCCCGTTTGAAGAATGTCTCCGTCACGTTGCCGGACATGCTCAGCAAGGATTTGTCGCTGGAGATCAGGGGAGAAGCTTCGGGGGCCAGCAATTCATTCCTGGAGTTCGTGCAGAAGAGCCCGGTACACGGATACATTGATGGATTCACCGACTCGGTCCGTGCCAGCGGAAATGGACATCTGGATCTGTTTGCGCGCGTTCCGTTGCACGGCAGCGAACCGGTGGCGGTGTCCGGAACCATAAAAGTGCGGGATAACGATATCTCCCTGGGTGTGGGAGTGCCGTTGTTGCGCAACACCCGCGGGGAACTGACGTTCACGGAATCGGGCATCCAAGCCAGCGGCGTATCGGCAGAGATACTGGGCGGTGCCGCCAGTATCGATGTGCAGACCGTTGCTGGCGGCGCAGTGCACGCCAGTCTGAAAGGACGCGGCAATATCGATGTGTGGCGCACAAGCGAACCGCATGCGCTGCTTGATTATTTGCATGGCAGCACGACCTGGGATGCGGACATACGGATACTCAAGCAATCCACACGAATCATCATCAATTCAAATTTGCAGGGTATCAGTTCGGAACTTCCGCAGCCTTTCTCCAAACGCGCCGACGAAGTGATGAAATTGCGCGTCGAGGTGAATCCCGACCAGCTTCTGTCCACGGCCGCAACACATGGCAATGATTGTGCCGAGCCCTGTCCGGATGTGAAGCTTCCCGTCGCAACCGGGCAGGATGTCATTCTTGCCCGTCTTGGCAACATACTCGACGCACGGCTCGAACGCAAAGAGGAGAATGGTGTGATGGTCATCAAACGCGGAACGGTCAATTTCGGCGCCGAGGCGAAGCGGCTGGTCATCAAAAAAGCCAGGAGATCGCAGCGCCTCAAAGATGGCGTGTGGCTTACCGGGAACCTGCCCGAGCTGTCAGTACAAGGCTGGGAAGGATTGGCCGGTGATGCGGGCAAGTCTGCACCGGAGCTGCCGATTGCCGGGATGAACATGCAAATCGAAAAGCTGGTCGGCTATGGTCAGACGATAGCCGCGTTGCACATCGATGCTGCCCGGCGCGGCGACGGATTGGCGGCACAACTGTCCAGCACCGGGTTGAACGGGGAAGTGATATGGGAGCCGCGCGGATACGAAGCGGGCGGCAAGTTGCGTGTGCATCTGAGCAATCTGCTCTGGTCGAGGTCCCCGGAACCTGCACAAACCCCAAAAGCATCCGCGGCAGTTGCGGCGCAAGCTGACGCGAACCTCCCTGGGCGTCTGCACCCGGGCGCGCTACCCGCATTGGAAATCTCGATCGAGAACCTGAAGTTGAACAACAACCCGATCGGCCGCTTCGAATTGGTCGGGCATCCGGCGGGCAAGGATTGGCGTTTGCGCCGGTTGAACATCACCAACCCGGATGGCAGTCTGGTCGGTGACGGGTCATGGAGCGATACGGCAGGGGTGATGCAAACCCAGCTCAACCTGATGCTGGATATCAGCGATGCGGGAAAAATACTGGAACGTTCCGGTCATCCCAATACGGTCAAGGGCGGTAACGGCCGACTGGCGGCGAACCTGTCATGGGCCGGTACTCCCGGTGAGTTCAGTTATGCGACTTTGAACGGCACCCTCAACCTGGACACCGGCAAGGGCAGGTTCCTGAAAATGAATCCGGGTGCCGGGAAGTTGCTCAGTGTGCTAAGCCTGCAGGATCTGCCCAAACATATCGTGCTTGGATTTACCGATGTGTTCAGCGAAGGTTTCCAGTTTGACAACATCCACGGCAATGCCACCATCAAGGACGGCGTCATCGAGAGCCAGGATTTCCACATCTATGGTTCTTCCGCCAAAGTGACGATGAACGGCGATATCGATCTGAACAACGAGACACAGAAGCTGACCGTGAAGATATTGCCGACGCTGGGAGACAGCATGTCGATGATCGGTGCATTCGCGATCAGCCCGGCGGTGGGCATAGGATCGCTTATCATGAACAAAGTATTGGGCGATCCGCTCGATAAGTTGGCGTCATTTGAATACAATGTGAGCGGGACATGGAGTGATCCCAATGTGGTCAGGCTGGGTAGCGCCGCGGCAAAAGCAGATAATCCTGGAGAATAGAGAAGATAATGACAGTTGGGGATTCAACACAAAAACGTATCGCGGCTCAAGCCAGCACTTTCAAAGTGGCTGCCATACAGATGGCTTCCGGCCCGAACGTGGCTGGCAATCTCAGCGAGGCACTGCGCCTGATCACCAAAGCCGTCGAGCAGGGCGCGCGGTTGGTGGTGTTGCCGGAATTCTTCGCGATCATGGGCATGAACGACCAGGATAAGGTCAAGGTGAGCGAGCAGGCCGGGAACGGACCCATCCAGTCGTTCCTGAGTGAAACTGCCCGGCAGTACAAGATCTGGCTGGTGGGCGGTTCGATCCCGCTGGCGGCCAACGCCCCGGACAAAGTCAGGAATACCTGTCTGGTATACGATGAACGGGGAGAACAGGTGGCGCGCTATGACAAGATCCATCTGTTCAATCTGGAACTGGGTAATGAGAATTATCACGAAGCCAAAACGATCGAGGCCGGTGACCGGGTAGTGGTGGTGGACAGCCCGTTCGGGCGTATCGGTCTGGCGGTTTGCTACGATCTGCGCTTTCCGGAATTATTCCGCGCGATGAAGAATGTCGACATCATCGTGCTGCCTTCCGCATTCACCGAGACCACCGGCAAGATGCACTGGGAAGTGCTGGTGCGCGCGCGCGCGATCGAAAACCTGTCTTATGTGATCGCTGCGGCGCAGGGTGGCTATCACGTCAATGGCCGCGAGACGCACGGTAACACCATGATCGTCGATCCGTGGGGGCGTGTGCTGGATCGTTTGCCACGCGGCTCCGGCGTGGTGGTTGCCGATGTCAACCCTTCCTATCAGGCCAGCCTGCGCAGCAGTTTGCCGGCGCTGACACACCGCATCTTATTCAGTTGCGCCTGATGAGAGGAAGCGACGAGATGAATACGCAACAACAAAATGTCCCATTCGACAAGCTGTTCGCCACGGCCCAGCAATCATTGCTGGTACCCTATTCCATAGAAGCAAACCATATCGAACAGGTGTTCGCCAGCATGATGGCGCACAAGTTGGATTATGCCGATCTGTATTTTCAGTACAGCCGTGCCGAGAGCTGGTCGCTGGAGGAAGGCATCGTCAAGTCTGGCAGTTTCAACATTGACCAGGGCGTTGGCGTGCGTGCGGTGAGCGGTGAGAAGACTGCCTTCGCCTATTCCGATGACATCAGCCTGAATGCACTGGAAAGCGCGGCGCAGGCGACGCGCGCGATCGCACGGCAGGGCGGAACGCAGTCGGTGCCGATGCTGCACCGCGGTTCGCGGCGCGACATCTATTTGCCGCACGATCCGATCGCCAGCCTCAAGGATGTGGAAAAAGTCGCGTTGCTGGAACGCCTCGAGGGTTATGCGCGTGCACTCGATCCGCGCGTGGTGCAGGTGATGGCGGGGCTGGCCGGCGAGTATGAAGTGGTGATGGTGGCGCGCAGCGATGGCTTGATGAATGCCGATTTGCGGCCGCTGGTCAGGCTGTCGATAAACGTCATCATCGAAAGCAATGGCAAGCGCGAGCAAGGTTCGGCCGGCGGCGGCGGACGTTTCGACTACGGCTATTTCGACGATGCGGTGTTGCGCAGGTATGCGGAACAAGCGGTGCACCAGGCGGTGACCAACCTCGATGCGACGCCCGCACCGGCCGGTAACATGACGGTGGTACTGGGCAACGGCTGGCCGGGGATTTTGTTGCATGAAGCGATCGGCCACGGCCTGGAAGGCGACTTCAACCGCAAGGGCAGCTCGGCATTCTCCGGTCGCGTCGGCGAACGCGTCGCGGCGGAGGGCGTCACCGTGGTGGACGATGGCACGCTGGCGAAACGGCGCGGCTCGTTGCAGATGGACGACGAAGGCAATGCCAGCCAATGCACCACACTGATCGAGAATGGCATCCTCAAAGGCTATTTGCAGGACACGCTGAACGCGCGCTTGATGGGCGTGCCGGTGACCGGCAATGCGCGGCGAGAATCCTACGCGCACCTGCCGATGCCGCGCATGACCAACACCTATATGCTCAATGGCGACAAGGATCCGCAGGAGATCATCGCTTCGGTGAAGCACGGCCTGTATGCGGTGAATTTCGGCGGAGGACAGGTGGACATCACCAGCGGCAAGTTTGTGTTCTCGACCGCCGAGGCCTACATGATCGAGGACGGCAAGATCACCCATCCGGTGAAAGGAGCGACGCTGATCGGCAACGGTCCCGATGTGTTGACGCGCATCGCGATGATCGGCAACGACATGGCGCTCGATCCCGGTGTCGGTACCTGCGGCAAGGAAGGGCAGAGCGTGCCGGTGGGGGTGGGGCAGCCGACGGTGAGGATAGATGGGCTGACGGTGGGTGGGACAGCGTAGGTCTACCAGAAATTATTAAGCCGTTCGTGGTGAGCTTGTCGAACCATGAATGACAAAAATTCAAAATCAACTTCGCCGGTGGTAGACCGGCAGCTAGTCACTTTTCTTGTCTTGCCAAGAAAAGTAACCAAAAGAAATCGCCCCCGGTTTGCCGCCGCTTCGCGGTGCCCTGCGTTGCTCGACTAGTCAGGCTTCCTCATAAACTCGCACGATCCGCTACGCGGCCACGTGCTCTGACATATTCGTCAGAATTCCCTGACTAGCCTGCGCTACTCGGCGGCGCACAGGGGAATGAAAAGCAGAAATTCAAAAGCATCATGTCGGGTTACGGCGCAAAGAACCGCACCTAACCCGACCTACGAGACTGAGTGGTTTTTTTCCTCTGGCTTCACTTCATCACCATCGCCAGACGCCGTTGTCTTCTCGGCGGACTTCTTGCCGAATACCGCTTTGAGAAGCATGGCGCCGACAACCCACACTACAACACCAATGCCCATTAATATCGCCATACCTAGACCAGCTTGGGGATTGTGATCTCGTGCTAGCGCTGTAGCCGGAATAAGTAATAGAACGAAACAAATTTTCATAGCGCCCCCGGAATCGCGAAAATTTCTATTGGGAATTTTTACAGGTCTCTTGGTCAATTGCATAACCAAAAACAAAACGATTATCAATGTCGTAGAACTCGTATTTCAAATAAGCACCTCTGTTGATTAGCCTCGCCATGTCTGGATTGGTACATGAGCTATTAATTGAATTACGGAAAAATTTCTCCTTCAAATTTTCGACATTATGAATTGCTGATGATTTCTTCATGTAGTGATAACGAGCTAATAGGGCTTTTCCAGCCGCCGTCATTGATGTCGCCTGCATATCGTCGCTTACTTTCATTGGCAAACCCTTTTGTGTTGCATTTGCGATCCCGCGAAGTTCGTCCTCAACAGAAGCCGCTTGGGCAATAAGTGGCGATAACACGAAAAATAATAACGCAATCATTGCTTGCTTAATTGTGCGTTTCATAGATGAATCCTCCAAGTGTCTAGCGCAAATCTAAGGAGCGCTGCGCTTTGGCATCCTACTTAAGCGCCGGGTTAGTAAATGATGAGCGCAACTGCATCATATGCTCGTGCCACGGCGGTAGATAGCAGGCCAATTACAAACGCCCATTTTTGAATTATGTCTTTGACCTCATGGCGTCTACCAACCTTATCAAACTGTTCACCATACCGAGAGGCATTCTCTCCAACCTGATGAATCACAGCATCAATCGACATCACCTCCCCCGTCTGGGAAATTTTGGCCGACGAGAAACCTGATGCCTTAGCTTGTTCAAACTGGCTTTTGTTGTTCTCGAACTCGTTCTTTCGGTTTCGCAGATAGATTACGACTGATAGATGCTCCACCTTCGAGAGGCCTATCAATCCAGAAAGAGCAAATCCAGCCCACCCAATGATCTCGGCGAATATGCTTACATTGCTGTGGCCAGCAAAAGTGGCCGTCTGTATGGCTGCGCCAAGGAGTGTGAATGTCAGCCCTAAGAAGTAGAACTCAAATTTCTCAAGGATTGAATGCGGTGTTACTGGTGACGCTGATCCCATGAGCACAAACTCCTTTTGCGGCTAACAGGTACAAATGTACCGGAGTTAAATTGTTTTGACTATCTAACTTTGTATGGAGGGCAACTTGTTGCCGTCCATACGGTTTGGGGGATTTGCTTTTCATCCCCTGTGCGCCGCCTCGATCAACCGCAAGTGAGCGGAGGTTTAGGCGAGCATTGTTCGAGTCTCGCAGTGGGGCGCGGGGTGTGCGCCCCGCCAGGTCGAGTTGCGCAGCCCCGCTTGCTTGCGGCTGATCGAGGGAACCGCGTAGCGGCGGTAAACCGGGGGCGACTTCTTTGGGTTACCTTTCTTGGCAAGACAAGAAAGGTAACTAGCTGCCGGGCTACCCCCGGCGGTTTTGATTTTGTATTGTAGATTAACAAGCAGCAGCCGCTATGCGGCGACCCTTCGACAGGCTCAGGGCGAACGGTCTTGATTGCCGAGCGTCCGCACTTTCCCTTCACAATTACCCCCAACAATCTACGGTCAACACTGCGTTTACCTTTTTCCTACGGTATAATCCGCGCCCTTATGTTGATTCTACGCGGACTTAAATCCCCTGATTCCCAGCCTGTTGCCCTGACCATCGGAAATTTCGATGGCGTGCATCTGGGCCACCAGGCTTTGCTGAATGATCTGCGCGCGGCGGCGCAAGCGCGCGGCCTGCGGACTGCGGCGGTCATCTTTGAACCGCATCCGCGCGAATACTTCAACCCGCAACAAGCGCCTGCACGCCTGACCAGCCTGCGCGAGAAGCTGGAATGCTTTGCGACGATGGGCATGGATCGTGTGCATGTTTGCCGTTTCAATGCGCGCTTTGCGCAGATCGATGCCGGGGATTTCGTCAAGGTGTTGCATGAAAACCTGCATGCCGATTTTGTACTGATCGGAGACGATTTTCGCTTCGGCAGCGGACGCAGCGGCGATTTTGCGCTGATGCAAAAGTTCGCTGCAGCGCAACACTTTACGGTGCAAGCGGTGTCTACCGTGAGCCATGACGGCGTGCGTATCTCCAGCACCGCGGTGCGCTCGGCTTTGTTGGCCGGTCAGCTGGGTGAAGCGCGCAGTTATCTGGGACGGCATTACAGCATCAGCGGGCGGGTGGTGCATGGCGACGGTCTGGGAAGAAAGATCGGTTTTCCCACTGCCAATATCCAGCTCAAGCATAATCGTCCGCCGTTGTCCGGCATCTTTGTGGTGCAGGCGCATGTCCATGGATTGGGCGTGCTGCAAGGCGTGGCCAGCCTGGGGGTACGCCCGACCGTGAAGCACGATGGCAGGCCGGTCCTGGAAGTTCACCTGCTGGAGTTCACGCAGCAGATATACGGAAAACACCTGCGCGTGGAGTTTCTGCAGAAGCTCCGCGACGAAGAAAAGTATCCCGATGTCGATACCCTGACACGTCACATCGCGATGGATGTAGTTAATGCAAGGAAATGGTTTGAACAACATGACTGATTATAAAAATCCAAATTTCGTCGCAATACGGTGTTACTCACAAAAAATTACTCCTTGCATATTCATGTATATGCGGCGTCTAAATTTTTCGCTCGTGCCTTGTCTTGCTTAGAACTTTGAATTTTTAGAAATGCCAATATGACTGATTATAAAAACACCCTGAATCTTCCCGATACCCCGTTCCCGATGCGCGGCGATATGGCCAAACGCGAGCCGCTCATGGTGGCACGCTGGCAGGCACAGCAACGCTATCGTAAGATTCGCGCCGCCAAGCAGGGCAAGCCGAAATTCATTTTGCATGACGGCCCGCCCTATGCGAACGGCGACATCCATATCGGCCATGCAGTGAACAAGATACTCAAGGACATCATCGTCAAAAGCAAATTGCTGGCCGGTTTTGACGCTCCCTACGTGCCCGGCTGGGATTGTCACGGCCTGCCGATCGAATTGCAGGTGGAAAAGAAGCACGGCAAGGCGATCCCTCCCGCGCAATTCCGCGCACTGTGCCGCGCCTATGCCAGCGAACAGGTCGAGCGGCAAAAGAAGGATTTCATCCGCCTCGGCGTGCTGGGCGACTGGGAACACCCGTATCTCACCATGGATTTCAGGACCGAAGCCGACATCATGCGCGCACTGGGCAAGATCTATCAGCACGGCTATCTGTATCAGGGCTATAAGCCGGTGAACTGGTGTCTGGATTGCCAGTCCGCGCTGGCCGAGGCGGAAGTGGAATACGAAGACAAGGTTTCATCCGCGATCGACGTGGGATTCGAGGTGAAGGACAAGGCCGCTTTGCGCAAGGCGTTCGGGGTATCCCTGCCGGCCGATGCCAAGGTGTATGCGGTGATCTGGACCACCACGCCGTGGACCTTGCCCGCGAATCAGGCCGTCAGCGTACATCCCGCCCTGGAATACGACTTGATCAAGACCGCCAGGGGTTACCTGATCATCGCCTTTGATCTTGCCAGCCAGTGTTTGGCGCGTTATCAGCTGGCCGGAAGTAATGACCGCGGTGACGGCATGGCCGCCTCATGTAAAGGTTCGGCGCTGGACGGGATATTGCTGCAACACCCGTTCTATGAACGTTGCGTGCCCATCATCTGCGGCGAGCATGTCACGCTGGAAGCTGGTACCGGACTGGTGCATACCGCACCGGCGCACGGCCTGGATGATTATTTCGTCGGCCAGAAATACAACCTGCCGACCGACAATCCGGTCGGCGACGACGGCAAGTTCAGCGCCGGCCTGCCACTGGTCGGCGGGATGTTCGTATGGAAAGCCAACGATGTGGTGTTGGCGGCATTGCAGGCAAGCGGACATTTGTTGCATATGGAGAAGGTGCAGCACAGCTATCCGCATTGCTGGCGGCACAAGTCCCCGATCATCTTCCGCTCTACGCCGCAGTGGTTCATCGGCATGGACAACGTCGGTCATGCAGGCACGGCGGATGTCGAGCTGCTGGTGCAGGAAAGGCGCTCACATACCGGGATGCCGGAACCGCGCACCGGCTTGGCACTGCGCGATCTGGCGAACCTGGCCGTTTCAGCCACGGAATTCTTTCCGAGTTGGGGGCGCGCACGCCTGGAAGCGATGATCAGGAATCGTCCCGATTGGTGCGTGTCACGCCAGCGCAGTTGGGGCGTACCGATGCCATTCTTCATGCACAAGGAGACCGGCCAATTGCACCCGCGCACACCGGAATTGCTGGAACAGGTGGCCTTGCTGGTCGAACGCGACGGTATCGAAGCATGGTTCAGCCTCAACTCGGTGGACTTGCTGGGCGCGGAAGCGGAGCACTACAAGAAGCTTGGAGACACGCTGGACGTATGGTTCGATTCCGGTGTCACACACGCGTCGGTATTGCAGCGTCGCGATGAGTTGCGTTCACCGGCCGACTTGTACCTGGAAGGCTCCGACCAGCACCGCGGCTGGTTCCAGTCCAGCTTGCTGACCGGTTGTGCCATCAACGGACGCGCGCCTTACCAGGCTTTGCTGACACATGGCTTCGTGGTGGACGGCAGCGGGCACAAGATGTCCAAGTCGAAAGGCAATGTCATCGCGCCACAAAAGATCTTCGACACGCTGGGCGCGGACATTTTGCGCCTGTGGACGGCTTCCACCGATTATTCCGGCGAGTTGACCATCTCCGATGAAATTTTGAAGCGCGTGGTGGAAAGCTACCGGCGCATCCGCAACACTTTGCGTTTTTTGCTAGCAAACATCGCCGACTATAATCATGCCAAACACGCACTTCCGGTTGAACAATGGCTGGAAATCGACCGCTATGTACTGGAGGTAACTCAAGCATTGCAGAGTGAGGTGTGCGGCCATTATGAACGTTACGAGTTCCACTTGGTCGCGCAGGCATTGCAATCCTTTTGTTCGGAAGATTTGGGTGGCTTTTACCTGGATATTCTGAAAGACCGGCTTTACACAGCTGGCGAAAACTCCTTGGCGCGCCGTTCCGCACAGAATGCGCTATACCACATCACCCACAGCTTGGTGCGGCTGATGGCACCCATTCTCAGCTTTACTGCGGAAGAAGTGTGGGAGACGCTGACCGGTAAGCAGGATGTGAGTGTCTTTGAGCAGCAATGGTATGGCTCGGCTGACTTGCGCACATTTGGAGGGATTGGCTTGGGTCGATATAACCCAGCGTTGGCGAAACAATGGAGATGGATTCGTCTTTGGCGAACCCGTGTGAATAAACATCTTGAGGAGGTCCGTGCTGATGGGAAGATAGGCTCGGCCTTGCAAGCTGAAGTCGATATTTACGCTATGGAAGAAGGCTATGAGTCGCTTGCTCAGTTGGGAAATGATTTACGCCTTGTAATGATTACCTCGCGAGCCACCGTGCATCGTGTTGCAACGGAAGCGGAGCAGCGTATCGTGGTAACTCCCAGCGGTCACACCAAGTGCGAGCGCTGCTGGCATTATCGCGAGGATGTCGGTGCTGACGCACGATATACAACCTTGTGCAGCCGGTGCGTGAGCAACCTGTATGGTGGCGGCGAGGTGCGCAAGTATGCTTAAACGCTGGCTGGCATTGAGCGCATTGGTGATTATCCTCGATCAATTGAGCAAGGCATATATCACCAGTCATTTTGCCTATGGCGAGAGTCTGACCGTGTTCAGCGTGTTCAATCTGGTGCTGGTGCACAACACCGGAGCAGCGTTCAGTTTCTTGAACGATGCGGGCGGCATACAGCGCTGGCTGTTCAGCATCATTGCCGTCGCCGCTTCGATATGGATCGTCCGGTTGCTCAGCAAGCACGGTTCGCAACTATTGTATTCGCTGGCATTGAGTATGATACTGGGCGGTGCTCTGGGCAATCTGATCGATCGGTTGATGTACGGCTTTGTGGTGGATTTTCTGTCGTTCCATTGGGATGAACATTACTTCCCCGCATTCAACCTGGCCGATTCGGCGATCACCTGCGGTGCGTTTTTGCTAATTCTGGAAAGTTTCAAGGAGAATAAACATGGAACTGTTGCTGGCTAATCCGCGCGGATTCTGTGCCGGAGTCGATCGTGCCATTGAGATCGTCGAGCGTGCTCTGGCTCTGCACGGGGCACCGATCTATGTGCGGCATGAGGTGGTGCACAACCAGTTCGTGGTTGACGGGTTGCGCCAGAAGGGCGCGATCTTCATCGAGGATCTGGCGGATGTGCCGACTGGCAGCATTCTGATATTCAGCGCCCATGGCGTGTCACAAGCGGTGCGGCGGGAAGCCGAGGAGCGCGGCTTGACGGTGTTCGACGCGACCTGCCCGCTGGTGACCAAAGTGCATATCGAGGTGTCGAGGATGCGCGAGCAGGGCAAAGAGATCGTGATGATAGGCCATGCCGGGCATCCGGAAGTGGAAGGCACCATGGGGCAAAGCAGGGACGGCATGTATCTGGTGGAATCGCCGGAGCAGGTTGCCGATCTCAAGGTGAATGACGAACAGAATCTCGCTTATGTCACGCAAACCACGCTGTCTGTTGACGATGCCAGCGCGATCATCGCCGCGTTGAAGACCCGGTTCCCGTTCATCGTCGGCCCGAAGAAGGATGATATCTGCTATGCCACGCAAAACCGGCAGGATTCAGTGAAGATGCTGGTCAGACAATGCGACGTGGTGGTTGTGGTCGGATCACCGAACAGCTCGAACTCAAACCGCTTGCGCGAAGTGGCCGCGAATGTCGGGGTGCCCGCTTATCTGGTCAATGATGCAGGGGGGTTATTGCCGGAGTGGTTCGCTGGCAAGCAGCGCGTGGGGATCACTGCAGGAGCTTCCGCACCGGAGGTGTTGGTGCAGGGCGTGATTGCCCGCCTGGAAAGTTTCGGCGGCACCAAAGCGGTCGAGCTGCAGGGCATCATTGAGAACGTGGTGTTCCCATTGCCCAAAACATTGATTCCGATTGTCGCGGGCTGATGGGATCGCGACCCTGAAGCAATCGATCCCATACCGATGAATTTCATCATTGTAGGCGGCGGCGTGGTCGGTTTGACCAGCGCACAAGCCTTGCTGCAAGCGGGATATGGCGTGACGTTGGTCGAACGCGGCAGCTTGGGCAGGGAAGCATCATGGGCCGGAGGAGGGATACTCTCGCCATTATGCCCGTGGCAATATCCGGAACCGGTCACGCGTCTGACGCAACATGGCATGCGCATGTTCAGTGCGGCTGCCGCCAGGTTGCAGGCTGTCACCGGTATCGATCCCGAATATCAACGCAGCGGTATGCTGATATTGCCGCCGTTCCAGGAGGATGTTGCCATGCGATGGTGTGCGCAACATCGGCAGAGATTAGAAGTGGTGGATATCGCCGATCACCTGCCGGCTATCGCGGATATGCCGGGTTTGTATTTGCCGGAAGTCGCGCAGGTGCGCAACCCGAGATTGTTGCAGGCGTTGCGCAAACATGTCGAGATGCTGGGCGGGACCATCCTCGAGCAGCATGAAGTGCATGGATTCGATATTGCAGATGGTCGTGTCGCAGCGTTGCAGACTGCGCAAGGGAAACTCACTGCGGATGCCTACATCGTCGCGGCAGGCGCGTGGAGCAAGGTGTTGCTGGGTCAACATGCTCTTCATATGGATATAAAGCCGATACGCGGACAGATCCTGTTGTTCAAATTCGATCAGCCGCAATTCCGGAATATCCTGCTGCAAGACAATCTGTATCTGATCCCGCGTTGCGATGGCCATGTACTGGTCGGGAGTACGCTGGAAGACGCGGGATTCGATAAATCCACCACCATCGAAGCGCGCGACAACTTGTTGCAGCACACGAAAGCGGTATTCCCGCAGTGGCGAGACCAGATGCCGGTCAATCATTGGGCCGGTTTTCGCCCGGGTTCGCCGGGCAACATACCCACTATCGGGCGTCATCCGCATCTCACCAATCTCTATGCCAACAGCGGACACTTCCGCTACGGGGTGACGATGTCGTTTGCCAGCGCGGAATTGCTGCTGAATGAGATCGAAGGCAAGCCACAACCGTACAGCGTTGAGGCATATCGCTGGAACTGATTTCTGCTTGACTGTCCTGCCTGGACAGTTAAATGATGGAGGGTGCGTGCATCGTAACCTATAATCGCACACGCTCTTTGCTGGAGTAGCTCAGTTGGTAGAGCAACGCACTCGTAACGCGTAGGTCGGAGGTTCGATTCCTCTCTCCAGCACCACCCGTCTCAAATCCGGCTAGGCCGTGCCAAATTTTGTTTCCACCATGATGCCGATCTCTTTGAGGAACGGGGTGGGGAGTATTCCACCGGCACAGACGATGATCGCGTTATTCGGCAGCTCCGTCATCTTGCCCTGGAACTCCAATGTGACCTTGTCCGGCGTCACGCTTTTGACATTCGATTTGAGCATGACTCTTATTTTTCCGCGTGCTTCCAGGTTATTCAAACGGTCACGGTTCTTTTGCTTGCCCCGCCCGAACGCCTCGCTTCTGTATGAAAGTGTGACGGTGGTGCCCGGCTCGTCTGCTACCGAGCAGGCCGCTTCAAGGGCGCTATCCCCGCCGCCGACCACCAACACATGCATGTTCCGGTATTGCTCCGGATCGATCAGGCTGTAAACCACTTTGGGCAGATCTTCGCCGGGCACACCCAGTTTGCGCGGCGTGCCGCGTCGTCCGATCGCCAGCAATACTGTACGGGTGTTGTAGGATTGTTTGCTGGTTTTAACCACGAACCCTTCGCTGCTCTTGCTGATGTTTTCCATGCGCTCATGAAAATGGATCTTCATGCCGGTCTTGTTGACGACCTTGTTCCAGAATTCAAGCAGGGCTTCCTTGCTGATTTCACCCATTTTGACTTGGCCGATGATGGGGAGTTTGACCGGCGCTGTCATCGCGATCTTGTTGCGCGGGTACTGAAAGATAGCGCCACCCAGCGAGCTTTCCTGCTCCAGCGTTACATAACGCAGCTTGTTCTCAATCGCACCCAGCGTGGAAGCCAAACCAGCCGGTCCGGCGCCCACGATCACGACATCAAGGATATTGCTACTGCTACCCCTGTGTTTTTTGATGGTGTTGATCGCCTGGGTTCCTTGCGTCGCTGCTTTTCGTATCAAACCCATGCCGCCGAGTTCTCCGGCGATGAATATCCCTTTCACATTGGTCTCAAAGTTCGGATCGACCTTCGGGATGTCCATGCCGCGCTTTTCGGTACCGAACACCAGCGAAATCGCATGGTGAGGACAGGCTGCTTCGCAGGCGCCGTGACCGATGCAGACGGTCGGGTTGACCAGATACGCCTTGCCTCCGATCATGCCGATCGCTTCTTCCGGGCAGGCTTTCACGCAGCCCCCCGCGCCGAGACATTTGTTGGGATCGATAAACGGGTGCAAGGAAGAAGGTTCGGTCAGACCGGAATCAATCGCCTCTTTTTGCAAAGACAAGGCCGCCGAGGTTTTCCGGTTGCGGCCTCTGACATGGAAAAAGGCGATCGCCAGAATGGGCAGAAAATATATGTAAACTGCCGAAATACTTGTAAATGACATAAATTGTTCGCACCCGGGATTTAGTTGATATACGTATTGTATAATCGAAAATATGTGTTTTTATTTGATATTCGATGGCCAGTCATAGCTATCTGATTATTATTGAATTAATATAAACGATGGCCTCAAAATAATGGCCCCTCACACCCACTCCCTGCGCAAGCCGGAACGGCGTAAGCCGAGGCAGAAGCAACAGCCCAAAGACTATGGCTGGACGCTCTATCTCATCATTATCACTTTGTTGATGGTCATTGGATTCATTATTTCCCACGGTCATCCTTATAAACCCGGTGACAGGATAGGCTATAACATGGGCTTGGTTGGCGGCCTGATGTTGCTGAGTTTGCTGCTTTACCCGATGCGCAAGCGCGTCCGCTTCATGAAAAATTGGGTTCCATTGCCGAAGTGGTTCAAATGGCACATGGTGTTCGGCATACTGGGGCCGGCGCTGATCATGTTCCATTCCGCCTTTACCATCGGTTCGATCAATGCCGGCGTCGCACTTGCTTGCATGCTGCTTGTTTCCGGCAGTGGGATCTTTGGTCGTTTCTTTTATACCAAGATCCATTATGGACTTTACGGGCGACATGCCACGCACAAGCAGTTGCAGGAAGATCTGGATGGATCGGGCGATGTCAAATCGATATTCAGTTTTGCCCCGGAGATACAGCTAAAACTGGTCGGATATCATAATTACGCGATAAACTCATCCATCGTCGGTAAAGTCAAGATTTGGAATATATTGACGCTTGGTGTTCGCGCCAAATGGTTGTCGATCACTTTGATCCGCGCACTGGAAGACGCCATGTACGGTGATGCCCATGAAAAAAAATGGAATGATGCGCAGATGAAGCGTCTGGACGATCTTTTTTTTCAGAATGAAAAATTCATACGTTCATATCTGTTTGCCGTTCGCGATCTGGCACAGTTCGGTACCTATGAAAAATTATTTTCCTTGTGGCACATCTTCCATGTTCCGTTCGTATACATGCTGGTCTTCAGTGCGATATGGCATGTCATCGCAGTCCATATGTATTGATCACTTAAACCTCAAAATATGCTGAAATTGTTCAGATCGTTCCTGGTTGCTTGCTTCCTGTTTATGTGCGGTATGCCGGCGCACGCAGACTCGATAAACGATCTGCTTCTGCCTGGGCCGGTGATCAAGGGACACGCCAAATACGAAAGCGATTGCCGCAGTTGTCACAAGCAGTTCGACAAGGCGGGGCAATCCGGATTATGCAAGGATTGTCACAAGGAGATCCGCAAGGATATCGAGGAAAAACATGGCTTCCACGGCCTGATGAAGGAAGAGAAATATTGCAGCGAATGCCACACCGAGCATCGCGGCCGCGATGCCCAGATTGCGAAACTCAGCACTGGCAATTTCGACCACGCAGTCACCGGATTCATTTTGAAGGGCGGGCACATGAAGGAAAAGGTGCTTTGCAAGGACTGTCACTTCCCGCTTAAAAAGTATCGTGAAGCGCCGACGCAATGCGTCGGTTGCCACGAACGTGTGGACAAGCATAAAGGTCGGCTGGGCAAACAGTGTGCGGACTGCCACGAGGAAAAGGACTGGAAAGCCATCCATTTTGACCACAGCAAGACGCACTTTCAGGTGTTGGGCAAGCATGTGGAAGTCAAGTGCACCAGTTGTCATGTGAACGACAATTTCAAGGACACGCCGGTCCTGTGTAACGAGTGTCACAGGAAATCGGACAAACATAAAGGAAGCTTCGGAACCAAGTGCGAAACCTGCCATACCGACCGGGGCTGGAAGGAAATTCTGTTCGATCATGACAAGAAGACCAAATACCCGTTGATCGCGAAGCACCGCGAAGTAAAGTGCACCAGTTGTCACAAAGGAAACCTGTACACGGACAAATTACAAGCCACTTGTAATTCATGTCACCGCAAGGATGATAAACACAAGGGCAGCTTCGGCCCCAAATGTGAAAGCTGTCATAACGAGCGGGGGTGGAAGGATTTCCTGTTTGATCACGACCGGAAAACAAAATTCCCGCTGTTGGGGAAGCACCACGATGTCAAATGCAGCAGTTGTCACAAAGGCGACTTGTACAAGGACAAGCTGAAGACCGATTGCTACTCATGTCATCTGAAGGACGACAAGCACAAGAAAACCTTCGGTCAGAAGTGCGAGTCCTGCCACGTCGACCGGGGATGGAAAGAGATCGTGTTTGATCACAACAAGAACACCAAATATCCATTGCTGGGGAAACATCGTGAAACCAAATGCATCAGTTGCCACAAGGGTGACTTGTACAAAGACAAGGTGAAAACCGATTGTTATTCATGTCACCAGAAAGACGACAAGCACAAAGGGCAGGAAGGCAAGAAATGCGAATCATGCCATCACGAAAGTGCCTGGAATAAAGTCGACTTTGACCATCGGATGGCCCGCTTTCCGCTTACCGGGAAACACTTGCTGACGGAATGCAAGAAATGTCATGTGGCGGCCACCTACAAGGATGCCAAGTCCGACTGCTGGTCATGCCACGAAAAGCAGGATTACCATAAGCGCAAGCTGGGCCAGGATTGTGAGATTTGCCACAACACGCGCGACTGGAAGGGCTGGGATTTTGACCACGACAAAACCAACTTCAAGCTGGATGGTAAGCACAAAGACGTTCGCTGTATCGAATGCCACAATACTCCAGTAACCAGGGTCAGCCAAGCCGGTACTTGCGCGAGTTGCCATAGCAAGGATGACAAACACGATGGCGCATTCGGTGACAAGTGTGAACACTGCCACGTCGGACTGTCATGGAAGTCCATCAAGGTCGGCAGCAAGAACTGGATCAGGAAATAACGTTCGTCCACGAATATCGACCGTTCATCGACTGGCTTCACCCACTCGTACAGCATTCCTGAAATAGACGATCGGTACTTCACTAACCATAACTAACTGATTAAACTGCCGCCCAGATAGCCAAGCTGTTTGGGTATGGCGGTCAATCCAGTCGAAATTGAGTGAAGCCCGGAGATGAACATGCGTCGAATAATAAACAAGATATTAAAGATCGCCTCGCTTGCATTGATGTCCCTGATGTTCGGCGCGGCACCTGCCGCCCATGCTGCAGCGTTAACCGTTACCTCCCCGTTTGACCATACCAAGACCGGGTTCGTGTTAAGAGATGTGCACACGACGCTGAGGTGCGAACAATGCCATGTGGACGGCATATTCAAGAACACACCGAAGGATTGTGCCGGATGCCACTCGATCGGCAGTCGCGTTGGCGCAACACCCAAACCCAATAACCATGTGCAAACAACCAGTCCTTGCGATAGCTGCCATGTCAGCGCAACCAGTTTTTTGGTCAAGAGCTTTAAACATGCAGGCATAACAAGCGGGTGCTCGACCTGCCACAACGGACAATCTTTGGGTGTGGTCAGCAAACCGGCAAATCATTTCCCGACCTTGTTGCCGTGCGAAAACTGCCATACCAACACTAATACCTTTACCAGTTGGAAGATGGACCACACCGGCCTGACCAGCGGTTGTTCATCCTGCCATGGCGGCCAGTTTGGCGGAGTAGTAAGCAAGCCAGTCGCGCATATATCAACAGGTAGCGCAGATTGCGGCGTATGCCATAACACCACCACTTTCAGCGGAGCGCGATTCGACCACTCAAGCGCGACCGTTTCCGGAAAATGCGACACCTGCCACAAGGGGCAATTTGCCGGCGTGGTTTCACAACCCGCGATCCATATTCTGACATCAGGGGTTCAATGCGATACCTGCCACACCGTGGCAAACACCAGCGGTTATACATCGTTCAACGGCGGTAATTACGATCACGTTACCGTTGCGATTCCCGGTGCAGCAGGCAATTGTTCGACCTGCCATACCGGGCAGCATCCCGGCGTGCTGGGCAAGCCTACCTACCACATCGTGACTTCCGCGCAATGTGATACCTGTCACACTTCCGCCAATACCAGCAATTTCACGACATTCTTTGGCGCCATGTTCAGCCATGCTGCAATCGGCGCTGCAAGCTGTGCCTCGTGCCATAACGGAGTAGCGGCCAAAGGCAAGCCTACGGTTCATCTGCCGACTACGGCAGCCTGCGACACTTGTCATACGCAAGCCAACACCAGCAATTTCACGAGTTTCCTGGGCATAACCTATCATCCGGTCAATTCCCCGCCTGGTGTTTGCTCGACTTGCCATAACGGCATAGCGGCGACCGGAAAATCGGCGACGCACGTCACGACCACTGCGGCCTGTGATACTTGTCATAGCCAGGCAAATACGTCGAATTTCACGACATTCCTGGGCGCGATCTATGTCCATGCCAGCCCGCCTGGCGTATGTTCGACTTGCCATAATGGCACCACTGCAAAGGGCAAGTCGTCCCTGCACATTCCGACAACGGCGACATGCGATACCTGCCATAGCCAGGCCAACACATCTAATTTCACGACATTCCTGGGCGCGGTCTATCCGCACACCACGCCGGTAGGCGTATGTTCGACCTGCCATAACGGCTTATACGCGACCGGTAAACCCGGAACGCACGTATTGACCGTGGCTACCTGTGATACATGTCACACCAAAACCAATACCTCGAATTTCACGACTTTCCTGGGCGCTACCTATACCCACGCAACACCTCCTGGTGTCTGCTCGACATGTCATAACGGAGCCACCGCAACCGGAAAGCCAATTTTTCACATTGCCACCTCGGCAGCCTGCGACACCTGCCATACCCAGGCCAATACGTCGAATTTCACGACTTTCCTCGGGGCGGTCTATACACATGTCACCCCGATAGGCGTGTGTTCGACCTGTCATAACGGCACGACTGCAAAAGGCAAGTCAGCCACTCACGTATTGACCGCGGCAACTTGTGAAACGTGTCACACCCAATCCAACACGGCCAATTACACGTCGTTTCTGGGCGCCAAATATCATTTGAGCATACCCACACCCGGTGTTTGTTCTACATGCCATAACGGTGTTTCCGCGACTGGTAAATCGGCCGTTCATATAGCGACGTCGGCGGCATGTGATACCTGCCATACCAAGTCCAACACGACGAATTTCACGACCTTCTTCGGGGCAGTCTATGTGCACCCGAACCCGCCTGGCGTTTGTTCGACTTGCCATAATGGTGTAACTGCAAAGGGAAAATCCGCGACGCATGTGGTCACAACTGCGGTATGTGATCTGTGTCATACCCAGGCCAACACGAGCAATTACACCTCGTTCCTGGGAGCAAGTTATATTCATCCCACCCCACCCGGCGTGTGTTCTACTTGCCATAATGGCGTTACCGCGAAAGGCAAGTCATCGACACACGTGTTGACAGTGGCAACATGCGACACCTGCCACACGCAAACAAATACCGCAAATTACACGACATTCCTCGGTGCCACCTATACCCACGCCAACCCTCCCGGGGTCTGTTCGAGTTGCCACAATGGTGTGACTGCGTTGGGTAAACCGGCCTTGCATGTGGCCACCGCGGCTGCTTGTGATTTGTGCCATACCAAGCTCAACACAAACAATTACATGAACTTCCTGGGTGCCACTTATACTCATAACAATCCACCGGGCGTTTGCTCGACTTGCCATAATGGCGTAACCGCTTTGGGCAAGCCTACCTGGCACATGGTTACTTCGGCGACCTGTGATTCGTGCCATACCCAGTCCAATACGGCCAATTACATGACGTTCCTGGGTGCAACCGGTATGGTGGATCACTCGACCATTGCGTCAGGTACCTGTGCGACCTGTCACAACGGTGCGACTGCGATGGGTAAGACTGCAGGACACATTCCCGTTACGATATCCTGCGACGGATGTCACCAGAAATATAACGGCACCACGGTCACGACCTTTGCACCGGCCACCATGAATCACACGCTGGTCACCGCCACCAGTTGTTACACTTGCCATAGCGGCTCCTACACAAGTCAGGGAACATTGGGTGCCCAGGCCATGATAACCAAGCACATTCCGGTAACGATCACCGGTGGTACGGGGGGGTTGCCGTGCACGACTTGTCATACCAGCCCGATCTATACCAGTGCGAGCGGTTGGGCTTCGGAAAAAATGAACCATAATGGCGCGCAAGGTGGCGGTGTGCCGGTTTACTGTGTGACTTGTCATCTTTCAGGCACTAGCTATACCGGAAACATGGACAAGAAAAGCCATAATGGTGCAAGCACTGCCAAGGACTGCTCCAGTTCAAGTTGTCACAAGCCGGTGGGTAAGACAGGCACTGCATATTCCAAGTGGAAATAAGAAAAATTCTTGCCATTTTATGTTTTTATCCGGCTTCCACGAAGCAGGCTAACTTTACTTTGATGCCGGTATGTTGATAATGATCTGTAAGCAAGCGCGCGGCGCGGTGAAGCTAATATTTGTATTTACCTTTCTGCTTTGTGCAACCAGCCAGGCATCCGCAGATATCATCGACGATATCAAACTCAAAACAGCTGCGAATGGCGAAGTCGATGCGGTGATCAAATTCACCGTGCCGGTGCAGCGCTTACGTTATTTCCCGCCGGGAAAAACCCAGTATCTGGTGATCTATTTCAACATCGTTGATACCGTCCCAAAGGACCAGTGGCAAGACTACGAATCGCACAGATCCCCGCCATCGGAGCTGATAGACAAATTCACCGTCACGACGCGTGACCTCAATACCGGACCTAAGATCGAGATCCAGTTCAGCAGTCCTGTCGAGTTCAGCATGAAGGCCAGCAAGGATGGCCGGAGCCTGAAGTTGCACATCAAGCAAGATAGTGTTGCACAGGCCAAGCCAGACAAGACGGCCTTGACTGCCGAGGTTGTTACGCCCACAGTTGCGCTGCCAGTGATCGCGGCCACACCAACATTGCCTGCAGTTCCCCAGCCGCCTGCGGTTGCCGGCGCGACTGCGAAACTTGCTGCGGCAGGTTCAGCAAGTTCGCCCAAGCCGGCTCCGGCCCAACTGGGCGGAAAAGACGGATTGCCTGCTTATCCTGACATTGCACAGCAAGCTGCCAACATTCCGCCATCAGGGAGCCTTACTCTGCAGGAACAGATCAAGAAAGCCGATGGCGAGGCTGCTGTGATGATGGCCAAGGCGCGAGATGCGCTACTGGCGGGCCAGATGTTTGCCGCGATCGAAGCTTTCAACAATACGCTCAAACTGCCTGCCAATATGTATTCGCAAGATGCTCAGATATGGATTGGGATCGCCAGGGAGAAATCCGGCCAGCAAGGCAAAGCGATATTGGAATATGAAACCTATCTGAAATTATATCCGGGCGGCAAAGAGGAAAAATGGGTCAAGGATCGATTGAGTAAACTCAATGCTGCCCGCCCGGCGCCAGTTGCGGCAGCTGCATTACCCGAGAAGGCCATAGCGCAAAACAGTGAGCTTCATTACACTGAATATGGCAGTTTCTCGATGTATTACTATCATGGCGCAAGCCATACCGATACCGTTGCAACGGTCGGTAATGTGCAAACCCCATCCAGCCTGACCGTGACCGACCAGTCTTCGTTGATCAGCAATGTCAGCATGACGGCACGCGCGTACAACGAGGAATTCGACAACCGCCTGGTATTCCAGGATTTTTTCGCGGCCAATTTTCTACCTGGGCAGAAAAATACCAATCGATTGAACGCCGCATTTTTCGATGTCAAAAACCGCCGGCACAATTACTCGGCGCGTATCGGGCGACAGTCTGCCACCGGAGGGGGCGTGCTGGGCCGGTTCGACGGTGTATCCGCGGGCTATGGTTTCTTGCCGGATTGGCGCGCGAATGTAGTCGCAGGACGGTTGTCAGAGTCGGTGATCGGTTCAAAGCCGGTGTTTTACGGGGTCAATCTGGATTTCGGCCTGAGGGACGCGATCGGTGGCTCTGTTTATTCAATCAAGCAAACGACCAACGGTATCGCCGATCGGACCGCGATGGGCGGCATACTCAGATATTTCGACCAGAGAAAGACCGCCATCGCGATGCTTGATTACGACACCCAGTTCCAGGCGGTAAACATGTTTACCGTGCAAGGTACGCTCAATCGCGCGTCGGGCACGGATTACAATTTTCTTGTCGACCGCCGCAGAACGCCTTCATTGAGCATCCGCAGCGCAGTGAACGGAACCACTACCTCTGTCGAAACCCTGTTGCAAAACGGCTGGAGCATAGACGACTTGCTGAAACTGGCCAATTCCCGTACCGCGATTTCCAACATGGCACAGTTCGGCGTGACCAACCACATCAGGGAAAAATGGCAGATTGGCACCGATGTCTCGGTTGCAAACACCACCGGTCTGTCTGCCAGCGGGACTCTTAATCCTGATGGATCTACCGGCGTGGAAGGGTTCGTCGCCGCGACGCCCGCAACCGGAAACACCTGGACGATATCGGAAAGATTGATCGGCAGCGATGTCTTCTCCAGCCGTGATGTATCGATGTGCAGTTTGAGTCTTACCAAAAGCCCGACGATCACCGGTAAGACCTTGCTATTGAACTCGCATTCATATTTCAGGGAGAAATGGACGATAGACACGACACTGCGGCTGTATTGGCAGAACGACAATGCCGGTGGAACGCAAACAATCACTTCACCCATGCTTAAAATGGGCTACCAGTTGAAAAGCAATCTGACATTGGATGCAGAGAGTGGCATCGAATGGACGCGGGTCGACTCCAGTGCTTTGCAATCTTCGAGAATAAATCGAAAATATATCTCGATGGGTTTCCGCTGGGACTTCTGAACATCTCGTACGGAAAACTGCTTTGCCGAATACCCGGTTGATGTTGTGCGGCTATAGTGAGCTGGCCAGAAAGCACGCGTTTTGTTTGCCCATCACCGAGTAGCCCGACTGTCCGGCAAGAAAAAGCTGATTGCATTGCAAGAGCAGTAGATGCGCGCAAATCGTTTGACGTCTTGAAGTGTCGGCCTGTACGCTACACATCCGAACAACATCAGCTGATATATCCATGACACAACTCCCCGCAGCAGAAGAGCTGGTGCACTCGCACCGGTTTGACGAAGGCAATCCGCTGGCTGAAAGAAGCACGCTGCGCGTGGCCATCCTTACCGCAGTGATGATGGTGGTCGAGATCGCCGGTGGATGGTATTACAACTCGATGGCCTTGCTGGCGGACGGTTGGCACATGAGCTCACACACGGTCGCGCTGGGCCTGTCGGTGTTTGCCTATGCTTACGCCAGAAAATATGCCCACGATCCGCGATTTTCATTCGGCACCTGGAAGATCGAAGTATTGGGAGGCTATACCAGCGCGATCTTTCTGGTGATGGTTGCCGGATTGATGGTCTTTCAGTCGGTCGAAAGACTGATCTCGCCGAGTCCTATCCACTATGACCAGGCGATCGTGATCGCTATCGTCGGTTTGCTGGTCAATCTTGCGTCCGCGTGGTTGCTCAAGGACGGCCATCACCATCATCACGAACATACGCACGGCCATGATGACCATGCGCACCATGGCCATCATGACTTGAACTTGCGCTCGGCCTATATGCATGTGCTGGCCGATGCGGCGACATAGGTGCTGGCCATCATCGCGCTGTTCGGCGGCAAGTTGTGGGGTGCCAGTTGGCTGGATCCGGTGATGGGTCTGGTCGGCGCAACGCTGGTATCGGTATGGGCCTATGGTTTGCTGCGCGATACCGGCCGTGTGCTGCTGGATGCCGAGATGAATGCACCGGTGGTGGACGAGATACGCGAGGTCATCGATGCTTCGCCGATCAGGGCCAGACTATGTGACCTGCACGTATGGCGCGTGGGGAAGGGGAAGTACGCTTGCATTTTGAGTCTCGCAACGGATAATGAAGTATCGCCGGAATATTTCAAGCGGCAACTGAGTATCCATGAGGAATTGGTGCATATCAGTATCGAGATCAACCAGACCGGCAGGCAGGTAACCGACAAGGGAACCGTATGACTGATGTGTCGCGCGACAATCGCAATGTATTCATTCGTTATCTGCCCTGGTTGGCGGGATTGGCGCTGCTGGGCGCAGCAGTCTGGTATTTCACCCGTCCCGCGCCGCTGTCCGTGCAACTGACCAAAGTCGAACACGGGCTGGTCGAGGCCACGGTCAGCAATACGCGTGCCGGTACAGTCAAGGCATGTCGTCGTGCAAAACTCTCCGCGACGGCAGGCGGACAGATCGCGCAATTGCGGGTAAACAAGGGTGACCGGGTCAAAAAAGGCCAGGTGCTGCTTGAGCTATGGGACGACGATCTGCAGGCTCAGGAACGTCTGGCTCGCGAGCAGCTCGGCACGGCACAGACCCAGGCGCATCAGGCGTGCGTCCAGGCCGACCTTGCTGAAAAGGAAACGGCGCGTGCACAGCAATTGAAAGAAAGCGGATTCATCTCAGCCGAGGGGCTGGATCAAAAAATCTCGGCGTCAAAAGTAGCGCGTGCCGGTTGTGAAGCAGCTACCAGCCAGATAGCACAAAGCAGGTCGCGTATTGCGGTCGCGCAGGCCAGCCTCGAACGTATGGTGCTGCGCGCGCCGTTCAACGGCATCGTGGCGGACATCAGCGGTGAACTGGGTGAGTATGCCACCCCCTCGCCGCCCGGTATTCTGACGCTGCCCGCGATCGACCTGATCGATGACAGCTGCATGTTCGTCAGTGCGCCCATCGATGAGGTGGATGCCGCCAATATCAAGATGGGGCAGGTGGCCCGCATCACACTGGACGCGATCAAGGGCAAGTCCTTTGCCGGCAAGGTCAGACGCATCGCGCCTTACGTGCTGGAGCTGGAGAAGCAGGCGCGCACGGTTGAAGTCGAAGTGGAGTTCGTCCAGCCGCCCACTGCTGAAAATCTGCTGGTGGGCTATAGCGCGGATGTCGAGATCGTTCATGCCTCACACGAAAATGTATTGCGCATCCCCACGCAAACGCTGATGGAAGGGAATCAGGTGCTGCTTTATGGTGCGACTGGCGTGCTGGAAAAGCGCGCGGTGAAGACGGGCCTGGCAAACTGGGAATACAGCGAAGTCACCGCGGGCCTGAAGGAAGGCGACTTGATCGTGTCTTCACTGGATCGCCCCGGCATGATTGCCGGTGCAGAGGTTCGGCCGGAAGAACACAAGCCTGCCAAATGATCCGGCTGGAAAAAATCAACCGCAGCTTCACGGTGGGCGACCAGCAGGTCGCCGCGTTACGCGGTATCGATCTGCACATCGCTGCGGGTGATTATGTCTCTATCATGGGCCCGTCCGGTTCCGGAAAATCCACCCTGCTCAATCTGATCGGCCTGCTGGATCGACCCAGTTCGGGAACTTATCTGCTGGACAGTGGGAACGTCACCGATCTGGACGACGCACAACAAGCCAAGGTACGCAGCGAGAAGATCGGCTTCGTGTTCCAATCTTTTCACCTGGTACCGCGACTCACAGCGGCGATGAACATCGAGTTACCGATGATCCTTGCGGGCATCGAGCCCGCCGAACGCAAAACCCGTGTTGAAAAATTGTTGCAGAACTACGGATTGACGGACCGGGCCGATCACCGGCCCGATCAACTTTCCGGCGGACAGCGGCAGCGCGTCGCGATCGCCCGCGCCACCAGCATGCACCCCGCCGTGTTGCTCGCCGACGAGCCGACCGGCAATCTTGACCAGACTACCGGCAAGGAAGTGATCGATCTGCTCGAACAGTTGCTCGAACAGAATGTGGCGCTGATCATGGTGACCCACGATCCGATGATCGGTAGTCGCGCGAAACGCCAGATACACATGGTGGATGGCCGGATCATCAACACGAACGGAAACGACACATGAGATTCGCGGATGTCGTGCAGTTCGCTTCCGGCAGCTTGCGCGGCAACCCGACGCGCACACTGTTGATGATATTGGCGATGTCCATCGGTGTGGCATCGGTGGTGGTGCTTACCGCGCTGGGCGAGGGTGCGCGCCTTTACGTGGTCAACCAGTTCTCCTCGCTGGGGACCAATCTGGTGATCGTGCTGCCGGGGCGCACCGAGACGGCGGGTATCGGGCCCGGCATGCTGCTCGGCCAGATCCCGCGCGAGATCACGCTGGACGATGCACAGGCGATCCTGCGCAGTCGTGCGGTCAAACTCATCGCACCGCTGACGGTCGGCACCGCCACGCTTTCTCGCGATGCGCTGAACCGCGAAGTGGTGGTGCTCGGTTCGACTTACGATCTGCTGGGAGTACGCCATATGAGCATGGGCATCGGAAAATTCCTGCCGCCGGGCGATATCCACGAAAGCGCATCGGTATGTGTGCTGGGCAACCAGATGAAGCGTGAGTTGTTCGGCAACGAGCAGGCTGTCGGGCAGTGGGTAAGGCTTGGAGACCGTCGCTTCCGCGTCATCGGTGTGCTGGCTGAGCAGGGCGAATCGATGGGGATGCGCACCGACGAACTGGTCATCATCCCGGTCGCTTCCGCGCACCAGTTGTTTAATACTTCCGGGCTGTTCCGCATCCTGATCGAAGCGAACAGCCGTGACGTCATCGACCAGGTCAAGCACGATACCGAGCAGATCATGTTCCAGCGTCACAACGGCGAAAAGGATGTGACGGTGATCACCCAGGACGCGGTACTCGCCACCTTCGATCGTATCCTCACCGCGCTGACCATGGCAGTCGGCGGTATCGCCGCGATCAGTCTGGCCGTCGCGGGGGTGCTGATCATGAATGTCATGCTGATTGCAGTCGCGCAGCGCGTCAAGGAGATCGGCCTGCTCAAGGCACTGGGCGCACCGGGCAAGCAGATACGCGCATTGTTCTTCGCCGAGGCGACGTTACTCTCCGCCGTGGGCAGCGTGGTAGGGTTGGTGATGGGTTACGCGGGTAGCATGATCATCGGCAAAGTGTATCCGAGTCTGCCGGTCTCTCCGCCATGGTGGGCGGTACTCGCCGCCTGCGGCATCGCGCTGGTGACCGGCATCCTGTTCAGCGTGTGGCCTGCGCGGCGCGCGGCGCGGCTCGATCCGGTGACGGCACTGGCGGGGCGATAGGCGATGCTGTTCCCCGACCTGATCAGGCTGACCACTTCCAGCTTTCTCACCTACCGGATGCGCAGCTTCCTGACCGGGTTGGGCATCGCGATCGGCATCGCGGCAGTGATCCTGCTGACGTCCATCGGCGAGGGATTGCATCAGTTCGTATTGGCCGAATTCTCGGAATTCGGCACCAACCTCATCACTGTTCAGCCCGGCAAGACCGAGACTCACGGCAGCAGTGTCGGCGTGTTCGGCTCGGTACGGCCGCTGTCGCTGGATGATGCGGATGCCCTGCGTCATCTACCCTATGTCGAGAACGTCAATCCCGGCCTGATGGGCAACTCCGATTTGCGTGCCAACGGCAAGACGCGGCGCGCGACCGTGTTCGGCGAGGGGCATGATTTCGCCAGCGCCTTCACCATGAAAGTGCAGACCGGCAGTTTCTGGCCCGACGCGGATGATGAGCAGGCACGCGCGCTGGTGGTGCTCGGTACCAAGGTGGAGCAGGAACTGTTTGCTGGACAAAATCCGCTCGGCAGCTATTTGCGCATCGCCGGACAACGTTATCGCGTGATCGGTGTGATGGAACCGAAAGGGCAGATACTCGGGCTGGACATGGACGATGCCGTGTTCATCCCGGCCGCGCGGGCGATGGAACTGTTCAACCGCCCCGGGCTGATGGAGATCAACGTGAGCTATCGTGCCGGTGCCGATGTTTCGGCCGTGACGCGTGTTATCACCGATCGTCTCAAGGAGCGGCATGGCAGCGAGGATTTCACCCTGATCTCGCAGGAACAGTCGCTCGAGGTGTTGAGCTCGGTGCTGGATGTCATCACTTTCGCCGTCGGCGCACTGGGCGGCATCTCACTGCTGGTCGGCGCGGTCGGCATCCTCACCATCATGACCATGGCTGTCACCGAACGTACCGCCGAGATCGGCCTGCTGCGCGCATTGGGCGCACAGGAACGGCAGGTACTGACGCTGTTCCTCGGCGAGGCGATACTGCTGTCCGCGCTGGGCGGACTGGGCGGGCTGCTGCTGGGAATCGGTGTCGCGCAGGGTTTGCATCTGTTGTTCCCGGCCATGCCGGTGCATACGCCATGGCTGTTTGCGGTGCTCGCCGAATTGAGTGCGGTGTGCATCGGCCTATTGGCCGGTGTGATGCCGGCACGGCATGCAGCGAGGCTGGACCCGGTTGAGGCGTTGCATGCGGAATGAAAGGTTGGCAATGAAACTCCGACTGCAGAAAGTTGTCTGG